>NZ_JBMYXF010000066.1:0-13141 GCF_049608145.1 Halocynthiibacter sp. | reverse complement strand
TTAACGCACCTGATGCGATGATCCCGCTGACCTATGGTGATGTGTTTAAGCAAACCGAAGAAGAATACGCGCGCTGGAATTTTGATGTGGCAAACACCGAAGTTCTGCTGCGCCACTTTGAAGAAGCCGAAGCGGAATGCGAAGCAATCCTTGCTCAGGAACATGATGATCCGAAAACCGGCAAGCGTATCATCATGGCGCATCCGGCTTATGATCAATGTATCAAGGCAAGCCACATCTTTAACCTTCTGGATGCCCGTGGCGTGATTTCCGTGACAGAACGTCAGGCCTATATTGGCCGCGTGCGCGCATTGTCAAAACAATGTGCAGATGCATTTGTGCTGACGTCAGCTGGTGGTGCTGCGGCATAAGCCGTTTCAGATGTTTTTATCCCGCGCCCGCCTGTGAAAACTGGCGGGTGTTTTGCGTTTTTTAACTGACTACCCTGCACCAGAACCTGAAAGCAATCCCAGGCCCCAACCGATAAGGCTGCCAAAGGCTGCGCTGGTCTCAGTAGGAAGATAATAAAAGCTACAGCCGATCAGACCGATGATGACCCAACGGTTCAAGAGCAGGCGTAAAAGCATAAAAAACATTAGCAACAACAATTCTGGCAAAGGGAATATTCCCGACAAGGGGGCAGTACCACAGCGGATGTTGGTGTGCAAAGGTGGGCTGTCGGCTGAGTGGGATCAGTCCGTCAAATGTTTAATTATTGGGTTTCTATTCCAAAATGTCGCATAAATACGGAATAAATGCCTTGCAAGGTCGTGGAAGTGGCGTTCTACTATCGCGAAAGTTAGCGTTAACGCGACACGTGGGGAGTGCAAGGCAGAATGAGCGTAAGCAAGTTGCAACCTGTATTTGACGGACACAATGATGTTCTTCTGAAGCTTTGGAAGATGGCAGGGCAAGGCGAAGATCACAAGGCGGCCGTGACACGGTTTATCGAAGGATGTGCCGGACATATTGATGTGCCGCGCAGTCAGATGTCAGGTTTCGCTGGCGGTTTCTTTGCAATCTATGTGCCATCACCGGATCTGGGGATCGATATGGATGCGGATATGATCAAGCCCAGCTATGATCTGCCTTTGCCAGATTCTGTGGCTTATCAGGATGCCCTACCTGTTGCCCTTTCACAGGCTGCGATCCTGATCGAAATGGAACGTCAAGGTGCGGTCCGGATCTGCCGGACGGTTGCAGATATCCGCAAGGCTTATGACAGTGGTATCATGGCGGCGATCATGCATATGGAAGGTGCTGAGGCCATCGCAGCGGATCTAGAAGCGCTGGATGTGTTTCATGCGGCAGGGCTGCGATCTCTTGGTCCGGTCTGGTCCCGCCCCACGATTTTTGGCGAAGGGGTGCCATTTCGTTTTCCATCTGACGGTAATATCGGTGGGGGTCTGACGGACCTGGGGCAGGCGCTGGTGCGCAAATGCAATGCGTTGGGCATAATGGTTGATCTTAGCCATCTGAACGAAGCAGGTTTCTGGGATGTTGCGCAAATTTCAGATGCACCTTTGGTGGCAACACATTCAAATGCCTGTAAGATCTCTTTTCAGGCCAGAAACCTGACAGATGCTCAGCTGAAAGCCATCGGGGACAGTAAAGGCATGGTTGGTCTGAATTTTGCCACGGCGTTTTTGCGTCCTGATGGTAAGATGCTGCCTGAAACCCCGCTGTCTGATATGCTGACCCATCTGGACCATATGATTGCGATATGTGGCGAAGATCACGTGGGGCTGGGATCAGATTACGATGGGGCGACGGTGCCGGTTTCTATCCGTGATGTTACGGGATTGCCAGCATTGGTACGGGCGATGCAGGATCATGGGTATACCCATGAGCGCATTCATAAACTGTGTTTTGAAAACTGGATGCAGGTTTTGGAGAGAACCTGGAAGAAGGACTGACGCAGATCATAATACAACAACAAGCAAGCGTTTAGGCTTGTGGGAATACGACAATTAATTTTTGTAGGGAGAAGACGATGAAAAAAACCGCACCAATTCTGATGAGCGCAATGCTCGCGCTGTCCACGGGTATGGGCGCGTTGCCTGCTTTGGCCGCGACACCAGACAATATGCTGATCATTGCCAACCGCATTGATGATATTACAACCTTGGACCCGGCTCAAAGCTTTGAATTTGCGGGCGCAGATGTGATCCGCAACGTATACGGCAAACTGGTGAACCTTGAACCGGGCAACCTAGAAGCTGGCTATCAGCCGGATCTGGCGGAAAGCTGGACAGTGTCTGATGACGGTATGACCATCACTTTCACCATGCGTGAAGGCGTGAAGTTTACATCTGGCAACCCAGTGACCGCAGAAGATGCGGCATTTTCACTGCGCCGTGCGGTGATCCTGAACAAGACGCCATCGTTCATTTTGACGCAATTCGGTTTCACCGCTGAAAACGCGAATGAAACCATCACAGTCGACGGCAATACTGTTTCCATCACTACCGATAAGCGGTATGCGACGTCTTTCGTTTTGAACTGTCTGACAGCCACCATCGGCGGCATCGTCGACATGAAAACCGTGATGGAACACGAAGTTGACGGCGACATGGGCAATGAGTGGCTTGCGACAAACACCGCCGGTTCTGGTGCGTATATCGTGCAATCTTGGAAGCCAAACGAAAGCGTGACCATGGTGTCCAACCCTGATTATTATCTGGGTGCGCCTGCGATGGAACGCGTGATTGTGCGTCACATTCAGGAATCTGCGACACAACGCCTACTTTTGGAACAGGGCGACATTGACGTGGCGCGCAACCTGAACCCAGAAGACATCAAAGGCGCGATGGCAGCTGATGGTGTGAGTGTTGACAGTGAATTGCGCGGTCGACTGATGTATATTTCCATGAACCAAGGCAATGAACAGCTGGCGAACCCCAAGGTGCGTGAAGCGGTCAAATGGCTGGTGGATTATGAAGGCATGCAGAATTCCTTCCTGGATGGTCAGTACACAATTCACCAGAACTTCCTGCCGGCGACCTATCTGGGGGCGATCACCGATGCGCCTTACAGCTTGAACATTGAACGTGCAAAAGAATTGCTGGCAGAAGCAGATGTTGGCCCGATCGAAATCGAGGTTGGCGTGCGCGATGCACAGGAACGCATCGAAATTGCACAATCTTTGCAGAACACTTTTGCGCAGGCTGGTATCACCCTAAACATCACTGTTGGTACTGCGAAACAGGTTCTGGGTCGTTACCGTGCGCGTGAGTTGGACATGTATATGGGCGCTTGGGGCCCGGATTATCCTGATCCACACACAAACGCGGGCACCTTTGCGTATAACCCAGACAACAGCATGGAAGCGGGTGCAACCGGCCTTCTGGCTTGGCGCAATGCTTGGGATACTGGCGGTCTGACCGCAAAAGTTGCCGATGCGGTTGTCGAAGGCGATCGTGACACCCGTGCAGCGATGTATGGCGACATTCAGCGTGAATTCCAGGAAATCTCACCTTTTGCGGTTCTGTTCCAAAAAATTGAACAGACGGGTCGCCGTGACAATGTTGAAGGCCTAAGCCTTGGTGGCGCTGTCACCTCTGCGGCCTATTGGAACGTTTCCAAGTAAACGCTTAAAACAAAAAACACCGCAGCATTGCCTGCGGTGTTTTTCCCTATTTATATGCTCGCTTTTTGCCGTTTCCCCCGGTTGATGCAATGGGCATCTGATCTGAAAGAGACATGCTTTGTCTGATATATCCACCCCCAACGCCCCCCCGCGTGAGCGGGAATTACCAGGTTTCATCCTAACACTGATCGCCATCGCGAAGACAATTGGTTCACTTTGTGTGACGATGCTGGGCCTGTTGTTTGTGACCTTTGTCATCAGCCGGATGAGCGGCATTGACCCGGTTCTGGCCTTGGTGGGCGAAAGCGCCAGCAAAGAAACCTATGACCAAACGTATCGTGAACTGGGCCTTGATCAGCCTATTCTTGTGCAGTTCTGGGATTATTTGATGGGGGTTTTGCAAGGGGATTTTGGCAAGTCAAACCTGACAGCGCGCCCGGTCCTTGATGACATCAAACGGGTCTTCCCGGCAACACTTGAACTGGCGACATTGGGCACGATTTTTGGCGTTGTTTTGGGGGTGCCACTTGGGGTGATCGCGGCTGTGAACAAGGGCCGCTGGATTGACCAAGTTGCCCGCGTGATCGCGCTTGTGGGCTATTCCATGCCGATCTTTATTCTGGGCTTTATCGCGATTGTGTTCTTCTACGCCCATCTGCAATGGGTTAGTTACGGATCGCGCGTCGATGTCTGGTATGAGGGCATCGTGCCCACGGTCACGGGCATGTTGACCCTAGATGCGATCCTGGACGGCAACTGGGAAATCTTCAAAAACGCCTTTAGCTATATCGCGCTGCCTGCCGGTCTTTTGGGCTATTATTCTTTGGCCTATATCAGCCGCATGACCCGGTCTTTCATGTTGGAGCAACTGTCCAGCGAATATGTCACAACCGCGCGCGTTAAGGGCATGTCGGAATGGGCGGTGATCTGGCGTCACGCCTTTGGCAACATTAAGGTTCAATTGATCACAGTGATCGCGCTGTCCTACGCAAACCTGTTGGAAGGCTCTGTTTTGACTGAGATTATTTTCGCATGGCCCGGCATCGGTAACTATCTGACCACGGCTCTTTTATCTGCTGATATGAACGCGGTTTTGGGCGCGACCGTGGTGGTGGGCTTGATCTTTGTCTGTCTGAACATCTTCTCAGACCTTCTGTATAAATACTTTGATCCGAGGGCGAAATAATGACCGCAAACACCACAAACGCCCCCGTAAAACCAAGCCTGCGCGAATGGCTGTTGTCCGACACACCGACCTCACGCCGTCATGCACGTCTGTCGGCCCTTTACACCCGTTGGCTGGCGCTGCGCAGCAATTCCATGTCGATGTTTGGCCTCGCCGTCTTGTTGATTTTGGTGCTGTCCGCGGCCTTTGCGCCTTGGGTTGCCCCCCATAGCCCGATCGAACAGATTCTCGAAAACCGTCTGCTGCCGCCGGGCAGTGAAGGCTATCTTTTGGGCACCGATACCCTTGGCCGCGATATCCTGTCGCGCATTATTTATGGTGCGCGTGAAACCCTGATGATCGTGACATTGATTGCGATGATTGCGCCGGTTGTTGGCCTGTTTGTCGGCACGCTTGCGGGGTATATCGGTGGTATCTTGGATGTCGTTTTGATGCGCGTCACTGATATTTTCCTGGCTTTTCCACGGCTTGTTTTGGCGTTGGCTTTTGCATCCGCGCTTGGGCCTGGGCTTGAAAACGCGGTGCTTGCGATCACGCTGACCGCCTGGGCACCCTATGCGCGTATGGCGCGGGCGGAAACGCTGACCATTCGCAATTCTGATTATATCGCTGCGGTGAAACTGCAAGGGGCAGGGCGCATTCGCATCCTGACGAAACACATCTGGCCCCTGTGTATTTCATCGCTGATCGTGCGCGTAACGCTTGATATGGCTGGTATTATCTTGACCGCAGCGGGTCTTGGCTTCTTGGGCCTTGGCGCACAACCGCCCAGCCCGGAATGGGGTGCAATGACGTCCTATGGGCGCGATGTGTTCCTGTCGAACTGGTGGGTTGCGATTATGCCAGGTCTTGCGATTTTCACTGTATCCTTGGCGTTTAACCTGTTGGGGGACGGTTTGCGCGATGTGCTTGACCCGAAAGGAGGCAACCAATGAGTGATGCAAAAACCAACACTGGGCGCCAACTGCTTGAGGTCGAAAATCTCTGGGTGAAATTTCCAACCCGCAACGGCATTTTTGATGCGGTGCGCGGTGTCAGTTTCACCCTAGGTCAGGAACGTCTTGGCATTGTTGGCGAGTCTGGATCAGGCAAGTCGATGACAGGCCGTGCGATCTTGCGCCTCATTCGCAAACCTGGCATGGTCAGCGCCGATAAAATGGCGCTGGAAGGCCAAGATTTGATGGGCGCATCCGAAAAAGAGATGCGCGATGTGCGTGGGCAAAAGATCTCTATGGTGATGCAGGATCCCAAATTCTCGTTGAACCCTGTGATGACCGTGGGCGCACAAATTGTCGAAGCTTACCGTTTGCATGCCGATGTCAGCAAAGCCGATGCCCGCGTCAAAGCGATTGAGATGCTGGAAGCGGTGTCCATCCGTGACCCGGAACGGGTGTTTCGCAGCTATCCGCATGAACTGTCCGGCGGCATGGGGCAGCGCGTGATGATTGCGATGATGATGATCCCGGATCCGCAAATTCTGATCGCGGATGAACCGACCTCGGCCTTGGATGTATCGGTGCAGACCTCGGTTCTGCGGATCATGGATAAGCTGGTGAAAGAACGTGGCATGGGTCTGATTTTCATCAGTCACGACCTGAACCTTGTCAGCAGTTTCTGTGACCGTGTTCTGATCATGTATGGCGGCCGCGTGGTTGAGGTCTGCGATGCCGATAAACTGCATGAGGCCAAACATCCCTATACCCAGGGTCTGCTGAATTCCCTGCCGCGTCTTGATCGCCCCCAAACGCATCTGCCGGTGCTGGAACGCGATGATGCCTGGCGTGAAACCGAAAGTGTGAGTGGCGCAAAATGAGCGGAATTATCATTGAAAACCTGAACGTTTGGTTCGGCAAGGGCCGTGATCGTGTGGATGCGGTAAAGAATGCGTCTTTGTCGGTGGAGTTGGGGCAAAGCTTTGGTTTGGTTGGGGAATCCGGGTCTGGAAAATCCACGATCCTGAAGGCTTTGACTGGGCTTGCACCCGATTGGTCTGGCAAAATGTCCGTGCAGGACGTTACGCTGGGCAAAAAGCGCGACCAAGAGTTTTTCCGCACGGTTCAGATGGTGTTTCAGGATCCCTATGCGTCTTTGCATCCACGTCACTCGGTTGATCAGCTGTTGACCGAAACCCTGATGTTGCACGGAAAAACCGATGTAAATGCGCGGATTATGCGTCTGTTGGATGATGTGGGGCTTGGCCCAACGTTCCGCTTTCGCTATCCGCATCAGCTGTCCGGGGGGCAACGTCAGCGGGTGGCAATTGCACGGGCTTTGGCGTCTGAACCACGGGTTTTGCTGTTGGATGAACCGACCTCGGCACTGGATGTATCGGTGCAGGCAGAGATTTTGAACCTGCTGACGGATTTGCGTGCAGAACACAAGCTGACTTACTTGATGGTATCCCATGATTTGGCTGTGGTGGGGCATATGTGTGATGAAAGCGCGGTGATGCAGCATGGTGAAATTGTCGAAATGTTGAAAACAGAAGATCTGCGTCGTGGCCATGCAGAGCATCCATATACAAAGCATCTTCTAGAAAGTTCAGCGGGTTATATATCGGAATAATACGGTTTTCTTCGGATAGTTTAGGCTAAACGGGCTTGCCTTTCTTCCTGCTATGAACATTTTCACCGGAAAACCGGAAAACCGGAAAACCGGAAAACCGGAAACTATTTTGCGGGTCCCTTTCGGGTTTCCGATGGACAATCCGGGGTATCTGTATGAACCTTTCGCGTAAACGTCCGCCGACATAAATCAGAAGAAGAGACCAGAATGTTCCAGAGCTACGAGACCCGTTCCGAACCAGAAAAAGGCCCAGCCCGGCTTGCTGCTTTGCGCAAACAAATGGTGACGGAAGGATTGCAGGGCTTTATTGTACCGCGGGCGGATGTGCATCAGGGCGAATATGTTACTGAACGTGATGCGCGCCTGGGCTGGTTAACTGGCTTTCAGGGCTCCGCCGGGTTTTGTGTTTCACTGGAGGATACTGCGGGCGTTTTTATCGATGGGCGCTATACAGTTCAGGTGAAAAGTCAGGTGGATCTGGAACATTTCACCCCGGTTGCTTGGCCCGTCAATCATGCTGGTGACTGGATTAACGAACAGGCATCACAAAAGGCTGTGGTCGGGTTCGATCCCTGGTTGCACACGTTGGCCGATGTTGAAAAGACGGATGCTATACTTGGTCGGGGGGGGCGTAGCCTTCGGGCCTGCGAAAACCTCATTGATCGTATCTGGGTAGATCAACCTTCTGCGCCACAGGTAAAGGCATTTGCGCATCCTGTTGAATTTGCAGGCGAAACACATGCGCAAAAACGGTCTCGGATGGCGCAGATTCTGCATGAGGCAGGTGAAGACCACGCGGTGATCACCTTGCCTGATAGCATTTGCTGGCTGCTTAATATTCGGGGCCATGATGTTAATCACAATCCAATTGTGCAAGCCCTCGCGATCTTGCACAGCGACGGATGTGTTGATCTGTTTGCGCACCCTGAAAAGCTGGTCGATGTGCAGGATCATTTGGGGGATGACGTGACGTGTCATCCTCAGGATGATTTTGCCAAAGCTCTGGCGCAGCTTGGCGGAACCGTGCGGGTTGATCCGGCAACGGCCCCATTTGCGGTGGCTTCTGTTCTAGAGGCCACAGGGAGTGAAATCAGTCGAAATCCTGATCCCTGCATTCTGCCAAAAGCCATCAAAAATGAGGTGGAACTTGAAGGTATGCGGCAGGCGCATTTGCGTGATGGCGCTGCAATGGCGGAATTCCTTTGCTGGCTGTCTGATGAAGCCCCCAAAGGCGGTCAGAGCGAAATATCCATTGCCCAGAAACTGGAAGGTTTCCGACGGGCGACAAATGCACTGTATGATATCAGTTTTGAAACGATTTCGGCCACGGGCCCTCACGCCCCTATCTGCCACTATCGGGTGACCGAAAATACAAATCTGCCTGTGGAATCCGGGCAGGTGTTGTTGGTGGACAGTGGCGGGCAATATAAAGACGGAACCACAGATATTACACGTACTGTGGCTGTCGGTGCCGTGGGCCTGGAGGAGAAACAGTGCTTTACACGGGTGTTGCAGGGGATGATCGCCCTTTCGCGCGCGCGCTGGCCAGCTGGCCTGTCTGGCCGGGATCTGGATCCGATTGCACGTTATCCGATCTGGCTGGCCGGGCATGATTTCGATCACGGAACAGGGCACGGGGTTGGTGCGTTTCTCTCGGTGCATGAAGGGCCTGCGCGTATTTCCAAGGTCTCGGAGATCCCGCTAGAACCTGGCATGATCCTGTCAAATGAGCCTGGATATTACCGCGAGGGAAAATTTGGTATCCGCATCGAAAACTTAGTTGCCGTGCAACAGGCCGGGGCACTTGCGGGGGCAGATGCCCGCGATATGTTGGACTTTGAAACCCTGACCTTCACCCCGATTGATCGCAATATGATCATCGTCGAGATGTTATCAGAGGGTGAAAAATCCTGGCTGAACGCTTATCATGCGAAAACATATGCGCTTTTGGCGGATGTGGTGTCTGAGGCGACGCAAAATTGGCTGATGGATGCCTGCGCTGCGCTGTAACGTCACCATAGCCTGCGGTGGTACAGATCTGTTATACACCACCTGTATAACGGCCCGAAAATGGAGAGAGAAATGAGTGAGCACATTAAAATAACCCCGGTCAACGGGAAATGCGCGGTTCGGGCCGGTGGTGCAATTCTTGGGGAAAGCCAGGATGCGCTTGAACTTAAGGAGGGTGACTACCCGGCGACGATCTATTTCCCGGCTGGCGATATCGCGACTGCGTTTCTGGATGAAAGCAAAACTACCAGTCACTGCCCACATAAAGGTGATGCGCGTTACTATTCTATCCAGACCAAAAGCACTGTGATTGAAGATGCTGCCTGGAGCTATGAAACGCCACATGAAAATGTTGCAGCGATCGCAGGCCATATCGCGTTTTTTACCGATAAGGTTACAGTTGAAAAACTGTAAGCCAGACGTTTCCAAATCTGAAAAAGCCGTATGCGGAATATGTCCGTATACGGCTTTTTGTTGTCTGCGCGCGGGATATTGATGTTTCCCGGAGGATGCCTGACGTGGGCCAGCCTCACATAGGATTTCCGAAAAGTTGCAATCTATGTTTTAGCTGTGTTCTTCTGCGGCGGTTTCGGCAAGGGCGTCGTTGAAAACATGCAGGGCATCGACTTCAAACACTGCGCCCCAAAGTTCGGGCGGTTGATCTTCCCCGCCCAGCGTGACGACAGGAATAAAATCGGCGCCAGAGTTGTCAAAAATAGGCATGGCCGCTTCAAGCGTGGCGTTGCCATCCACATAGATCCCCTGTTCGACCAGTTCCCAGCATATATCTTCCGGGGCGGCGTGATCATGGTCCTTATCACGCATGATATCTGCCACAGAAAATGTCGCCAGAAGCCAGGCTTGGGGGCCGGCGGCCAGGTGAATGTTGCGATGTTCTAGTTGCGTCAGAAAGAAACTGCGATCAACAAGGCGGCTGGCAAGTGCGGTGGATAACGACACCGCAACCATCACTGCAAGGCCCGTCTGCCAGTCACCGGTCAGTTCGAACACAATCAGTGTGGTAGAGATTGGCGCCCCCAGGACGGCGGCCGCAACTGCCCCCATACCTGCAAGCGCGTAAAGTGTTTCTTCACCGGAAACAGAAGGGAAGATACTGGTGGCTACTATGCCAAAGGCCAAGCCTGTCATCGCTCCGATCATCAGCGATGGAGAGAAAATACCGCCCCCCATGCGTCCCCCAAAAGTGACCGCAACGGCGATACATTTGAGAATGACAAAGAAGACAGCCTGAAGAAACAGAAGTTGCCCCGTCAGTGCCGCAGAGGTGGTTTCATATCCGACGCCAATAATATGGGGGAACCATACTGCCATAATCCCCAGTACCAATCCGGACAGACCTGGTCGCAACCAGCCGGGAATATTCCAGCGGGCCTGCAATTGGTTTCCAGCCTTTTCTGCGAAAAACACAGAGCGCATGAAAATGGCAGCGACCAGGCCAGAAATGAGACCAAGGATCAGGAAGGCGGGCAGTTCGATATAGAACTGCATCTCATTGTTTTGCTTTAATACAAATTCGGTGACGTTTCCGAATTGCAGTCGGCTGACGACTGTACCAGCAACGGACGCGATCACGATGGGGGCAAAGGCATGCACTGCAAAATGGCGTAAAACAACTTCAAGTGCAAAAAGCGCCCCGGCGATTGGGGCGTTAAAGCTTGCGGATACGGCGCCTGCTACAGCGCATCCCAGAAGATCCCGGCCGGTGATACCTGATGCGTTGATACGGTTTGACACCCAGGTTGAAATCACGCCAGCCAGATGCACTACAGGGCCCTCGCGCCCGGATGACCCGCCAGTGGACAGGGTCACAAGCGACGCCAGCGCGGAACCTATCCCTGCGCGCGTTTCGACGCGACCTTTATGCAACGAGGATCCTTCTATCACATCCGCCACAGAACGCGCCCGCCCGTCGGGTGTCAGCCATTGCAGAAATATGCCACTGACAATTCCGCCCAGAACTGGGATGCTGACAACCCAATACCAAGATAGATCGCTTAGATAGGAATGCAGTGTTTTACTGTCATCAGCGCCATAAACCGCTGTTTGCAGTACCTCAATCGCGTTTCGAAACCCAAGGGCGGCGAAGCCTGCGCCTACGCCGACGATAAGGGCGATAAACCAAAACTGAATTTCGCCCGGGCCTTTGACCCGCAAAACCTGCCACGCTGTTTTTAGGTCGTTTTCCATCTGGCGGATCAGGGATTTGATATAACTTGACGTCATCTTGTACTTGCAGTGCCCTGTTGTCTCTGGGGTTTCCGGGCCTTTGGCGGTAACAATAGCCGGAAAGCATTAACCATATCTTTCCTGCCTGCCATGTCTGAGGGGTCAAATGGAAGCCAAAACCGTCATTTCCGCGTTGAAATCCGTGTTATCTGATCGTGTCAGCCTGTCAGATGCAGATCGAGCCAATCATGGGGGAAGCGAGACATGGTTTGCACCCGCACCGCCGGATATCGTTGTTTACCCCGAAACCACGGAGGAGGTTTCACAGATTGTTGTGATTTGTGCCGCGCATAACATGCCGGTTATCGGATACGGGGCAGGCACGTCTTTGGAAGGTCATACATCTGCAATTCATGGCGGGGTTTGTGTGGATTTTTCGCGTATGAACAAGGTGTTGCAGGTTAACGATCAGGATCTTTCTGTATGCGTGCAGCCGGGCATCACCCGTGAAGACCTGAACGAAGATCTGCGTGCCACGGGGCTGATGTTCCCGGTTGATCCTGGCGCAAATGCGTCCATTGGCGGGATGGCCTCTACGCGGGCCAGCGGAACGACTGCGGTGCGGTATGGAACGATGCGTGACAATATTCTTGCCATGGAGGTTGTGCTGGCTGATGGGCGTGTGATCCAGACAGGCACAGCCGCCCGAAAGTCGGCGTCTGGCTATGATCTGACGGCCCTGTTTTGCGGTGCCGAAGGGACATTGGGGTTGATCACAGAACTAACACTTCGACTGCATGGCCAACCCGAGGCCGTGGCTGCTGCGGTCTGTTCCTTCTCTGATATGGACGCCGCCGTAAATGCGGTTATCACCACCGTGCAATGTGCGATTCCCATGGCGCGGATTGAATTTCTGGACAGCCTGGCTGTGGAAGCCGTGAACAAGGACGCCGACCTTGGGTTGCCCATTCAACCGCATCTGTTGGTCGAGTTTCATGGCTCCGACCAAAGTGTGACGGAACAAGCCGAACGTTTCGGCGATGTGATCGCAGATTTCGGGGCTGGTGGCTTTGACTGGTCGTCCAAATCTGAAGATCGGAAACGTCTCTGGGCGATGCGTCACCGTGCTTATTATGCCTGTTTGGGTTTGCGGCCAGGAAAAACGGCGGTCGTTACAGATATTTGTGTGCCTGTTTCGCGCTTGGCAGAGGCCGTGCGTTTTGCACGTGAACTTATTGACGCTGCTGGTCTTGTCGCGCCTATTCTAGGGCATGTGGGGGATGGCAATTTTCACGCGATTTTACTGATTGATCCGAAGGATGAAACAGAGCTGGCCCGGGCGAAATCTGTATCACATCAGATGGTTGAACACGCCCTTTCTGTGGGAGGCACTGCCACAGGCGAACATGGAATTGGAATGGGAAAGATGGACCTTCTACACCAAGAACACGGGGCTGCTGTGGATGTAATGCAATCAATGAAGCTGGCGTTGGACCCGAAAAATATTATGAATCCGGGAAAGATGTTCTTGACCTGAACAGGGGGAGCCGCATTTTTCACCGGAAAACCGGAAAACCGGAAAACCGGAAAACCGGAAAACCGGA
>NZ_JBMYXF010000065.1:0-13569 GCF_049608145.1 Halocynthiibacter sp. | reverse complement strand
ACCGGAAAACCGGAAAACCGGAAAACCGGAAAACCGGAAAACCGGAAAACCGGACCTGATTGCCGCGCCAGGGGGAAGATGGCTTGACGATTCCTGTGGATCACGCACATTTCTAATATGAACTTTGTATCCCGACTGACCCGCCATCCGATTCCCTTTGATCCAGATCGTGGCGCTGACGCGCTGGCATTGTTTCCTGACGCCGTAGGGGACCTGAAACCGTTGCTGGCGGGGGCGGGCGGGTGTTCGCCTTATCTTCTGGGGTTGATGGCGCGAGAACAAGACTGGCTGCATGCCGCTTTGCAGGGCGATCCTGATGATGTGCTGCAAGCGGAATACACCCGTCTGCGCGACGTTTCCTATGATCAGATCCCGGATGAATTACGCCGTGGAAAGCGCCGCGTTGCGCTTTTGACAGCACTTGCGGATCTGGGCGGGGTTTACACGCTGGAACAGGTCACTGGGGCTTTAACGGAATTTTCATATCTGGCCACCGATCTTGCGATGAAGGCGGCTTTGGCATCTGAAATCCGGCGCAAGAAACTGCCGGGTATGACGCAGGACGACCTTGAAACCGGTTGTGGAATGGTCGCACTGGCGATGGGGAAAATGGGCGCGGGAGAGCTGAACTATTCCTCTGATATCGACCTGATTTGTGTGTTTGACGAAGAACGTTACGCCCCGGAAGATTACCATGATGCACGCGCGTCTCTGATCCGCGCGACACGCAAAATGGCAGCAACATTGAACGACCTGACAGCGGAAGGCTACGTTTTCCGAACCGATCTGCGTCTGCGTCCTGATCCGTCTGTCACGCCGGTTTGCCTGTCGATGGAGGCCGCCGAACGATATTACGAAGGGGAAGGTCGGACATGGGAACGGGCTGCACATATTAAAGCGCACCCCTGTGCGGGCGATCTGGTCGCCGGCGCGCGGTATTTGAAACGCCTGACGCCCTTTATCTGGCGCAAACATCTTGATTTCGCTGCGATCCAGGATGCCCATGACATGCGCCTGCGCATTCGGGATCATAAAGGCCTGGGCGGTGCATTTTCCTTGCCGGGGCATAATATGAAACTGGGGCGTGGTGGCATTCGCGAAATCGAATTCTTCACCCAGACCCGCCAGATCATTGCAGGTGGGCGTGACCCAGACCTGCGGTCGCGGGAAACGGTTGCGGGATTGCAGGCGCTTACCGCCAAAGGCTGGGTCCCGGCAGAGGCCACAGAGCTTTTCATCACCCGGTATCGCCAATTCCGCGAGATCGAACATCGTCTGCAGATGATAAATGATGCGCAAACCCACAGCCTGCCGACCTCTGATGAAGGGTTTCAGAGGCTTGCCTGTTTCATGGGCGAAGCGGATGTCGAAGCGTTCAAATCCCGCCTGACGGATCAGCTTCTTGAGGTGCATAAAGTAACAGAAGGCTTTTTTGCTCCGGATGGAAGTAAGGCGAATGACGCCTTGGAACTTACGGAAACAGAAGAAGAAATTCTATCTAGATGGCCGGGCTATCCTGCGTTGCGGACGTCGCGCGCTCAGGAAATCTTCGCCCGTGTGCGCCCCGAAATCCTGACCCGGATGCAAAAAGCTGCAGACCCTTCCGAAGCGCTGGCACAGTTTGATCGTTTCCTCGCTGGGCTTCCTGCGGGGGTGCAGTTGTTTTCGCTGTTCGAGGCCAATCCACAGTTGATCAGCCTGCTTGTGGACATCTGTGCAACGGCCCCGGCGCTGGCGGCCTATCTGTCCAAAAACGCCAAAGTATTGGATGCGGTGATTGGCGGATCCTTCTTTGATACATGGCCCGGGGCCGAGGTTCTTTTTACAAATATCTCGGATGATCTGGCCGAAAAAGATGATTACGAAGCGCAGCTGGATCTGGCACGTCGATTGATGCAGGAATGGCATTTCCGGATCGGGGTACATCACCTGCGCGGGCTGATCACCGCCGCAGAGGCCGGGCGCGAATATGCGGATCTGGCCGAAGCACTGGTGCGTGCACTCTGGCCGTTGGTGATTGCCGAATTTACACGAAAACACGGCGCGCCTCCGGGGGGTGATCTGGGGGGCGGCGCTGCGGTGATCGCTATGGGATCACTTGGCGCCCAGGCCCTGAACGCCCGCTCTGATCTCGATCTTCTTGTGATCTATGATGCAAAGGGCATTGACGAAAGCGCGGGGAATGCGGCCGGAAAACGCGCGCTGGCAACCCGTCCATATTATGCTCGCCTGACACAGGCCTTTATCACGGCGTTGACGGCGCCAATGGCGGAAGGGCGTTTGTACGAAGTCGATATGCGCCTGCGCCCATCTGGCCGTTCTGGCCCTGTTGCAACCTCGGTTGATGCGTTTGAGGCCTATCAGCGCGATGAGGCCTGGACATGGGAACATATGGCCCTGACACGCGCCCGGGTGATTGCAGGCAGCCCGTCACTTGCCAAACGGATTGAAAATTTTCGATGTGACCTGATTGCGGGACATGTTGGGGGGGCAAAGGTCATTCAGGACGTGGCTGACATGCGCGCGCGCCTGGCTGATGCATATCCACCTGGTGCCGGCTGGAACCTGAAACGCGGGCCGGGGGCTTTGCAGGATATCGAACTTTTGGCGCAACTTCTGGCCTTGCTGGCCCGGTCCGACGCGCGGGGCACAGATGGCCAGATCACAGACGCAAAACCATTGCTGCAACCGGGGGAAGCCGATGCTTTGATCGCCGCCCGTGCGTTGAACTGGAACCTTCGAATGGCGGAACGCCTGCTGACACCGGGGGCGTTGGATGAAACCACAATTGGCGAAGGTGGACGCAAATTCCTGCTGCAAGCTTGCGAAAGTGTCGGTATTGATGCGCTGAAGTCGCAGTTGGCGGTGCATAAGTCACGGGTTGCAGAGATTTTCGACCGAATACTGACCAGCACAGCCTGAATCAGTTTTCGGGGAGAGCGGGAGGAAGCCATGCCTGATTTTACAAAGATCGATCCGAAGGGATTGTTCAAAGATGTTTACATCATGGATGGCATTACAGAAGGCGAATGTCGGTCTGTTTTCCTCGATTGGGCGATTTCGCGCGCGGACGATGTGAACGAAAAACAGGCCCTGCAAGATTTGCACGATCATTACGCTTTGGGTGAACCCGATCACCCAATGTCAGCTGTTCTGCGTGCGGCTTTGTCGGCAGGCAGCAAAAAGCCCCGGCGGCGCGGTGGTGCCATGGCCAGAACACGTCCGCCACTGGAAGAATAAAACAAGGCTTTCAGCGGCGCGGGACTTCCATTAAGAGAGGCGTATGACTGACGTTACCTCTTCCCCCGCTGATCGCCCGGTAATCCGCATGAAACCCAAAATGGACACGCGGCGCATTCGCTTTGGTGCGCCCTGGGTCTGGGCCAATGAACTTGTGCTTGACCGGCGCAGCAAAAAGCTTGCCCCGGGCACGATTGCCACGCTTGAAGACAATGATCGTGTGCCTTTGGGCACGGTTGCGGTGAACACCGGATCCAAGATTGTCGCCCGTATGCTGGATCGTGATCCGGATGTTGCGATTGATGCGGATTGGTTTAACAATCGCGTGCAACGTGCTGTGAAGATGCGCGAAAATATGTATGACGCGCCTTTCTACCGCCTCATCCATGCCGAAGCAGATGGCTTCCCTGGTGTGATCGCAGATCGTTTCGGTGACACCATCGTTGTGCAGCCAAATGCGGCCTGGGCCGAAATGCATTTTGACCTGTTGAAAGAGGCCCTGGCAGCGATCGATGGCGTAAAAAACATCGTGAAAAACGCGGCAGGCCGCGCGCGCGCAACCGAAGGGCTTGATGACGTGTCTGGCGTGGTTCTGGGCGAAGTCTCTGGCCTGATCCCCGTTGAAATGAACGGCGCAACCTATATGGCTGATTTGCTGGGCGGTCAGAAAACCGGCCTGTTCTTTGACCAACGCGAAAGCCATGCCTTTGGCGCGCGCATGTCAAAAGATGCAACGGTTCTGGATGTGTTTTCCCATGTGGGTGGCTTTGGCCTTGCAGCCCTTGCCGGTGGTGCCAAATCTGCCGTTTGTGTGGATGGCTCTGCCCCTGCACTTGAACTGGCGCAAAAGGGTGCTGAGGCCATGAACGCCGCGGATCGCCTTGAGATCCGCAAGGGCGATGCCTTTGATGTCATGGAAGAAATGGTTGCGGATGGCGTGAAATTTGACGTGGTCATCTGTGATCCACCGGCATTCGCACCCTCTAAGCCAGCCCTTGAAAAAGGTCTGCGCGCATATGAACGTGTGGCGCGTCTTGCGTCACAATTGGTGGCACCGGGTGGCTATCTGGGCCTGTGTTCCTGTTCCCATGCCGCCGATGCAACACGGTTTCGCGAAGCTTGTGATCGCGGTGTTGGCAAAGCGGGCCGTCAGGCGCAGCTGTTGCACACAGGATCTGCCGGACCAGATCACCCACAACACCCGTCCCTGGCGGAAAGCGGCTATCTGAAAGCGATGTTCTGGCGTCTGGACGGCTGATGCGCGCGCTTCTGGATGCCTGTGTTCTGTATCCGACGGTGATGCGCGAAGTGCTGATGGGCGCGGCAGCTCAGGGGCTATATGAACCCATCTGGTCTGCCCGCATCCTGGAAGAATGGGCGCGGGCGGCCGCACGGGTCGCCCCCCTAAGCGAACCAATCGCACGGGGGGAAATCGCCCTGTTGTCCGCCAAATGGCCTAGGGCATCTGTGCGTGTGGATCAGGGCCGGATGGCGCGATATTGGCTGCCAGATGAAAATGATATTCACGTGTTGGCCGCCGCGTCCGAAGCCTCAGCCGACTTGATTATCACGATGAATGCAAAGGATTTTCCTCAACGCATTCTGGCCGAAGAAGGGCTGACACGTCAGGATCCGGATGGGTTCCTTGTCAGTCTACATCACGCAAAACCTGATATCATGCAAAGCATCGCAGATAAGGTGCACGCAAAAGCAGAAGAACTGTCAGGTCAGCCCTGGGAAATCCGCAAATTATTCAAAAAAGCCCGCCTGCCACGGTTTGGAAAAGCTGTTTCCTTAGGGCTGTAATTATTCGAAATTCATGGCTATACGCCGGTAGGGGCCAAACGCCGTTAGCCAGAACAATGCGCCTGCAAGTGTTCCCATGGTGCATTGGAGAATGATCTCCGATATTTCTCTGTGAAACCCTCCAAATAAATATGTAATGATAATGGCTCCGCTAAATAGGGCAGCTGCAAAATGCACAGTGACCTTTAATTTCGCGAGGATGATCCAGAGAAAAATGATCAAGCCTGTTATGATTGCGGCAATCACGGCACCGTAGATCATAAATACAAGAAGCATTTCCCAATTGCTAAGCCCCTCAGCATCATTCCAGTGTGTCCTCCAAACATAATGCCCCCAGATGATGGACACACCAGCGGCATAACAGACGAAACTTCCTCTAAGGATTAAGATGAACTGCAGGTGCGCCTCCCAAGGATGCTATATTGTGAATGAACGGGTTTATATTTGTTAGCAACGGCTGCGTAGGCCTGCAAATCTTTTGTTCGATAATCTTATCGTTGATCGGCTTTCGCCCAACGGGTTTCCAGTGTTTCCAAGGCTGCGATGCGCTGATCTGTTTTTGGGTGGCTCAGGAACCAAGCGGGCATCGTACCCGCATTTGATTTCGTCAGGGCTTCTAGCTTGGAAAACAACGACTTCTGATGCGCTATGCCAATACCTGACTTATGCAAAAGCGCCGCAGCCCATGCATCTGCCTCATATTCATCGTCTCGTGACAGACGCGCCAGCAGCAGATTCATCACAAGCCCAGCAATCCAGGGCCCAATGATCGGAATAATCCGGTTGAACAGCATTGCAAGTGCTGTGCGCATCGCGTTTTGTCCCGAAAAATCAATACTGCGACGGCGGGCATGGCCAAGGGCAACATGGCCCAACTCATGGGCAATCACACTGGCCATTTCTTCGCCTGTGACGTCGCCTTCTTTAAACTTTCGATAAAACCCACGTGTGATAAAAATCCGCCCATCTGGGGCGGCCAAGCCATTCACCGGATCAATTTCATAGATGAAAACGGGAATGCGCGGCAGATCCAGCGCACGCGCCATCTTCCGTGTCCATGTTTCCAGCACCGGATCATCAAGTTCAGTCGAATTCTCATCCAGCATCTGATGCGTGCGACGCACGGAAAACCGGTACATAACGATGCCCACAAGCAGGGCCAAAAGGATGGGGGCAAAACGGATCATAGCTTAACGTGACAACTCTTTCATTCCGCTTTCAATCCCTTTCAAGGTCATGGGGACCATACGATCCTCAAAAATCTCCTGGATCATGCGGATGGATTGAGTATAGCGCCAATGTGTTTCTGGAATGGGGTTAATCCATAGATGTGAAGGCCATTGTTCGCGTGCGCGTTGCAACCAGACCTGTCCCGGTTCTTCGTTCCAGTGTTCATTTGCGCCGCCACGATAGGCAATCTCATAAGGGGACATCGACGCATCCCCCACAAAAATACATTTATAATCAGACCCGTAGGTGCGCAGGATCTCATGGGTTGGCGTTTGCGCATTCCAGCGCCGGGCGTTGTCGCGCCAAACACCTTCATACAGGCAGTTGTGGAAATAGAAATATTCCAGGTGCTTGAATTCCGTGCGTGCGGCGGAAAACAATTCTTCCACGATCTTGATATAGGGATCCATGGAACCGCCCACATCAAAGAACATCAGAACCTTCGCTGCGTTGCGCCGCTCGGGCCGGGTTTTGACATCCAGATAGCCGTTCTCAGCCGTGGCCCGGATGGTGCCGTCCAGATCCAATTCATCCGCCGCCCCGTCACGCGCCCATTTGCGCAGACGCTTCATGGCGACTTTGATGTTGCGCGTGCCCAGTTCCACACTGTCATCTAGGTTCTTAAATTCGCGTTTGTCCCAGACTTTCACCGCGCGTTGATGGCGGCTTTCGTTCTGACCAATGCGCACGCCTTCGGGGTTATACCCATAGGCCCCAAAGGGCGATGTGCCCGCTGTACCAATCCATTTGTTCCCCCCCTGATGACGCCCTTCTTGTTCTTTTAGGCGTTCTTTCAGGGTTTCCATCAGCTTATCAAACCCACCAAGGGCTTCGATCTCGGCCTTTTCTTCGGCGCTTAGGTGCTTTTCGGCCAGTTTTTCCAGCCAGTCACCGGGGATATCGACCGCTTCCATCACCTGATCCAGTGAGATATTTTCAATCCCGGAAAAGCTTGCGGAAAACGCCCGGTCAAAGCGATCCAAGTGACGTTCGTCTTTCACCATGATGGTGCGGGCAAGGTAATAAAACCCTTCCGGATCATAGATCGTCAGCCCCGCCTTCATGCCTTCCAGAAAGCTGAGATATTCGCGCAGGGACACCGGCACGCCTTCGTCACGCAGCTTTTCAAAGAAAGGCAGGAACATTT
Organism: Halocynthiibacter sp.; assembly: GCF_049608145.1. NCBI lineage: Bacteria > Pseudomonadati > Pseudomonadota > Alphaproteobacteria > Rhodobacterales > Paracoccaceae > Halocynthiibacter > Halocynthiibacter sp. Next base: position 6,146 of record NZ_JBMYXF010000065.1, on the reverse strand, counting down.
ACAAAAGCCCCATGCGTTCTACAAACACAGTCACCAAAAGGCCCAGGATCATACCCAGCAGGCCAAAAACACCACCCAGCCAGATCTTGTCGATCCGTGCGCCGTTCAGACGGGTGGCGCGGCGTGCACCAAGGAAGGCGCCGATAAAGCCAAAGCCAAAAATAAACATCAGATTTCTCCGTTTGCGGGGCGCGCCGGGGGCAGGGACGCGATATCGCGCAGGCGCCTGTTGATGGTTGCCGGATCGCCAATCCCATACAGTGCCCAGCCAATGGCGGCCTGACGCTGGGTCTGTGCCTCGGCCAGACGGCCTTCATATTCAAAGGCCTGGGCTTTCAGCATCAGAAGAGACGACAAAACGATTGCGTTCTGTGCCTTTTCTATGATGGGGCGCGCGCCGTCAATCAGGCGAATGGCATCCTGGGTGTTTCCGGCTTTCAGGGCCTCAAATGCAAGGCGATGGGCAACATGGGCGGCCTGCAATTGCGCGCCCGGTGTCTGGTCATAGATTTTGCCAGCGTTCAGCAATGCGTTTAGCGAAGCCTGGCCATCACGCCCGGCAAGAAGCCGCCCTTGAACATAATGCGCAAAAGCCAAAAGTTGCGGCTCCTGCGTCTGCGCAGCGGCAATCGCATCCTGTGCCGCAGCCAGGCGTTTGCGGGCGGGCGCGGTGGAATACAGTGCAGTTTCAATGGCATCGCGCCAGCGGGCGGGGGCCTGTCCGGGCTGTCCGCGACCGGCGCTGTAACTGCCTTCGGGGTTGATGCGTTCCAAAATCGCGGGCAGGCGGGCCGCCACCTGCGCCCGGGTCAAGCCCGATCGCAAAGCGCGATCATAAGTGATCCGCAGCATCAGCATGTCAAACCGTGTCAGAACCACATGAAAATTATCGTCATTGAACACGCTATCCTGCAGGTGCCACATGTCATTCACAGGCCCAAGCGCCTGGGCCAATTCTTCATGCAGACAATCGCGTATATCCTGTGGGGCCAGGTTCTGAGGCACGAACACAGACAGGGTCTCGCGTTTCTGTAATCTGGTCCAGGCCCCGCGATCTGCACGGTTCTGGCGTTGATATTCCTGCCAACCGCTGACACCGGGCACCACCACACAAACGGCAGAAGGCACGATACGTTGCACGGCGGATGCGGGCACAAATTCCACTGTGATATTCGCAGGTTGTGGGGGTGTCACTTCGGTGATTGATACACCGGCTTCGGCACGGATGCGGTGCAAAAGTGCACTTAGATCAGAACGGGTTACGGCGCTGACAGGGCCGGCGGTGCGCAGGGTGATGGGCCCTTCAAGGCGGGTCATCACGGGCAGGGTTTCGCCGTTTTCCAGCTGAAAACTGAGGTTCAGGAAATCTTCGGCCAGCGCGCGGTTGGATCGTGTTGGTCCCGGGGGCGGGCTGTTTTCGAAACGCTGCATGGCGGGCCAGGTTTCGGTCGTGGGCATGTTCCCCTGAGACTGGGTCATCACACAGCCGGAAATGGCCCCGGTCAAAAGGGCAACGCCGCAGATCCGTCTGGATATGTGAATAATATTTTGCACAGATATGCCTTTGTTCTGCTGTGCCCCCCGGTATGCCCGGAAAGGCGTTTCTTTTAATATAGGTCCTGCGCGGCGTAATGACAGAAGCGGCAGGTCAAGTTACGAAAAGTTGTAGGTTTCGTGTCAGGGGCGCTGGTATTTCAGGAAATCGCTTAAAACCCCGATCCGGTCGTATAATTTACGCGCGTCGCTGTTGAAATGTTGCGTCAGCCAGTAAACGGTTGGGTTTCCTGCCTGATCCGCAGCATCGTAAACCGCTTCGATCAAGGCGCGACCAATCCCCAGTCCGCGCACCTCTGAATCTGCCCAGAGATCTTGCAGGTAACATACATTTTCAACTTTCCACGCGTGGCGGTGAAACAGGAAATGGGTCAGACCAACCGCTTTGCCATCATGTTCTGCAATCAGGCAGGTGAAATCCTGCGGGTCATCTCCCAGAAGGCGTGCGAAGGTCGACGCATAGATCTCTTCAGGCAACTCCGTTTCGTAAAAGGCCAGATATCCGCGCCACATACGCCGCCAATCTGCCTCATCTGAAGGGACCAACGGGCGAATTTTAACTTTTGAAGTGCTCATATCAGATCTCAGCGCTGGCTGCGGGCCATAAAGGCCAGACGTTCAAATAAATGCACATCCTGTTCGTTTTTCAACAAAGCCCCATGCAGCCGCGGCAGCGCGGATGTGGCATCGGATTTCAGATCTGCAGCAGAAAGATCTTCCGCAAGTAATAGTTTCAACCAATCTAGAACTTCAGATGTGGATGGTTTCTTTTTCAGCCCGGCCTGATCGCGGATTTCATAGAATTGCGTCAGCGCCTGGGTCAGCAGGCTTTCTTTAATGCCGGGGTGATGGACCTCGACGATTTTGCGCATTGTGTCCATATCCGGGAAGCGGATGTAATGGAAAAAACAGCGACGCAAAAACGCGTCAGGCAGTTCTTTTTCGTTGTTTGAGGTGATGATCACAACCGGGCGATTCACCGCTTTTACGGTTTCACCGGTCTCATATACATGGAACTCCATCTTATCGAGTTCCTGCAAAAGATCGTTCGGGAATTCGATATCTGCCTTGTCAATTTCATCAATCAGCAACAGGGATTTTTGTTCTGTTTCAAAAGCCTGCCACAGTTTCCCCTTGCGAATGTAGTTCTTCACATCATGAACGCGTTCATCCCCAAGTTGACTGTCGCGCAGGCGTGATACCGCATCATATTCATACAGGCCCTGCTGCGCCTTGGTCGTGGATTTAATGTGCCATTCCAGCATGGGCAGGGACAGGGCGTCTGCAACCTGTTTCGCCAATTCTGTTTTGCCGGTGCCGGGTTCGCCTTTCACAAGCAAAGGCCGTTGTAGGGCAACTGCGGCATTGACAGCCACGGTCAGATCGTCGGTTGCGACATAGGATTTTGTTCCGGTGAATTTCATCTGTGTTCGGACCTTTTTCAGAGGCAAAATAGCGGGGATCCCCGGGGGAAATTTGTGATGAACATAGCAGATGTGAAATTCTCTACAACTCACAGGGAACTGTTGGTAGACAATCTTATTCGTATCGCGTAATGCAGGCACTAGAGAGGGAGCCGGAAGGCGGACTCGGGACCTGGAGGGTGACGACCTCCGATCACTGAACTGTCATGCCCCCGGCGATAATTTATTAACGGGAGCAGGTATGAAAGCTGAAGTTTTCTTGCCAGAGGATTATCAACCGGCTGAAGATGAGCCGTTCATGAATGATCTCCAACTGGAATATTTTCGACGTAAACTGATTGCCTGGAAAGAAGATATCCTGGAAGGCAATAAAGATACAATTGAAGCTCTTCAGGACAACACACGCAATATTCCTGATGTTGCGGATCGGGCGTCTGAAGAAACAGACCGCGCGTTGGAATTGCGGACGCGGGATCGCGAACGCAAAGTTGTTAATAAGATCGACAGTGCGCTGCGCAGAATTGAAGAAGGCGAATACGGTTACTGTGATAAAACCGGTGAACCGATTTCTTTGAAACGCCTGAATGCGCGTCCGATTGCAACCATGACCTTGGAAGCACAGGAACGTCATGAGCGCCGCGAAAAAGTGCATCGCGACAGCTGATCTCTGAACGATAGAATACATAAAAGAGCCGGATTTGATCCGGCTCTTTTTGTGTTTGCTTGCAGATATTTGATCCAAATCAAAACGGGAATTTTTATATTATGGTTCACCCTCAGGGTGTGCGCGGGGATGCGTAACGTTTATGGTATGAGGGAAAAATGAAGCCGATAAGAATTATCGCGACGCTTTTGGGCGTGCTTGCGGGACATGCTGCTGTTGCAGAAGGGGATCCGGCAAAAGGGGAACAGTTGTTCCGACGTTGTATTGCCTGCCATGTCATCGTGGATACGCAAAACAATCTTCTGGTTGATGGCGGGATCACAGGGCCAAACCTGTTTGGTGTCATTGGTCGTGCTGCTGGAACGGAAAACGACTATCTCAATGGCGGGCCGCGTCTGCCCGTGGGGATGTATACCGATGCAATGAAACAGGCCGGGGCCGCTGGCTTGGTCTGGAACGAAGAAAACCTGGCCCAATTCATCAAAAATCCTATTGGATTTGTGCGTGAATTTACCGGGGATGACAGCCTGCGCGTGAACATGAGCGTGCGTTTCGCCCAGGGTGGCGAAGATATCGCAGCTTATCTCGCAGGTTTTTCAGAGTAAGCAAGGAGGCTCGGATTCGTGTCCGGGCCTCCTTGTCAGGCCAGCGTATTTGCTCCTGGAACGGGGCGTCCGGTGGCGTTAGAGATCGTCCCAAAGCGCGTCCGAAGAGCAAATTATCATTGGATAATTTTTTCCCGGCAGCATTTTCAACGGCTCTGGTGAAAACGATTTTTTTGGTGGCCGGCCAGTTACAAGTGCTTTCAGGGCCGTAGCGAGCCGTGCAACAGGGGTAGGGGCATTCCTCAGGGGGCGATTATCCCGAAGCTGATAAAAATGCGTGTACCCCAGTGTTTCGAGATATTGTAATGTATCGGAAGTACCATCTGGAATTTGATGTCCCAGGATTTCGATCGCAATAACGGGCTGGTGTTTTCGTATTGTGTTTTCGGCGCCAGTTAAGGCTTCTTTTTCGTGACCTTCGACATCAATCTTCAGAAAGCCAATCCTGTCGATAGCTTGAATATCTGCCATGGTATCGAGTTGGCGGAGATCAAAGGAAATCGTTTTCGTGTCCGGGGTGTCTGGTGTGCTTCCCAGATGTCCCGCGCCATTATTCCCCAGAGGAATGGTCGCGGTATCCGTTGCCGTTCTGTCAGACAGACCGCAGTTCACAGGCCGAATATTCTCGGTAAGACTGGCATTGTATTTCAGAAGTTGAAATGTCTGTGGGTTTGGTTCAAAAGCGAAAACTTGATCAAAAAAACGGGAAAAGGCCAGGCTGTGATTTCCGATATTCGCACCTACGTCCAGACAGGTAGTATCTGAACTGATTTTTGGGAAAATATGGGTCTCGAGAAAGGTGAGTTCTGAATGTTCAAAGCGACCATATAGCTCAATGTGGGACCCGATCAAGTCGAATGCAAAATGGGCGACTTGTGGGTGTGATTTTAGGTAATCTGGTTGTATTTTTTGCAGATGTTGTTTGGCCAGATAGGCGGTGAGAGCTGACATGAAGTTAATTCCCTTTTCGTGTTTCTGAGGCTTGTTCAATGTAGCCTAACCGAGCTCTACCCAGACAGGCACATGGTCGCTGGGTTTTTCATGGCCACGGATCTCGGCATCAATCTGGCAATCTTGCAAAAGATCAGCGCAATCCGGCGACAGCAGGAAATGATCAATGCGGATGCCATCATTGCGGTTCCAGGATCCACGTTGAAAATCCCAGAATGAATAGGTTTCAGGGGCCGCATTGCGCGCACGCAGGGCGTCCGTAAAGCCAAGGTTCAGCAGGCGGCGCCAGGCGGCGCGGCTTTCGGGGCGATACAGCGCATCTTCTGTCCAGTTTTCCGGATGTTTTGCATCTTCAGCCTGGGGAATGATGTTGTAATCGCCCGCCATCAGGAAGGGCTCTTCGAATTCCAGCAACTGGCGCGCGCGGGCATCCATACGTTCCATCCAGGCCAGTTTGTAATCATATTTCGGGCCGGGCACGGGGTTGCCGTTTGGCAGATATAACCCACAGATACGCACGGCTTTTTCCCCCATGACGGTTGCTTCTATCCAGCGGGCCTGTTCATCACTGTCGTCGCCAGGCAGGCCCCGGCGGATATCTTCCAGCGGCAGTTTCGACAGGATCGCAACCCCGTTGAAGCTTTTCTGCCCATGGGTTTCAACCTGATATCCCATGTCCTCAAAGTGCTCGCGCGGGAAGTTTTCATCGACAGATTTGATTTCCTGAAGGATCGCGACATCGGGGTTGCGTTCGTTCAACCAATTTGTCAGCGCGTTCAGCCGGGCTTTGATGCCGTTGATATTATATGTGGCGATGATCATGACGCTCTCCCTTAGTGCTCTCCTATTTCAACGGGTTTTGTTGGTATTGCAAGGGGAAGGGCGGGTTAATGCGGATTGAACCAACCGTTCCCACTGTATGCATAGAATATGCATAAGATCTGCATA
>NZ_JBMYXF010000064.1:0-14730 GCF_049608145.1 Halocynthiibacter sp. | reverse complement strand
GTATGCCGAGAAAATTCTACGCATGAACACCACTTATTTCCGGGGGGATTACCGTATGGGCAACATTCTGTGCGGATTGCGCACTTTTCCATTCCATGCGTTTTGGTTGGGGGTTTGGGCAACTTTATAGAAGTGTTGGAAACGGACGTTTGTTGATGGTTGCAGGCGCTGATGAAAACGAAACAGAAAGCGGACCTACTTCAGAAGAATGAGGGACTAAAACGCGATGATGGGGTTGTTTTGTAGGTGCAGCACGCCAAATTTCTTCGAAATAGTCCCGATGAAAAATATGACGCTGCAAGATAGAAAAGAAAATAGCTCTCCTATTATCAACCGGCACATAAACTGTCACGCAGCCTTTTAGTTGAGTGAATAATCAAATCTACTGTATCCATCTACAGTTTGCGGACGTGTCACGCTGTGACTTGCACAGGCGCAAGCAAGGGGCCACTACTAGGCGTATCGCGCTGAGCCAATCTGGGTCGGTTTGGAAGTGTTGGGAAACAATGAGAACGGCGGTAACGCTTTACAGGGTGCTGATCGACACGAGCGTTTGGCTGGACATGGCTGGGAGTTATCGAGCAGCGCCACTGGTCCGCGCTCTACACGAAATGTGTGATAATGCTCAACTGGAAATCATTGTTCCGGATATTGTCCGCGAAGAATTCTCCCGAAACAAGGATAGGGTGGCAACACAATCCACGAAAGCCTTACAGTCCCACCTGAAGTCGCTTCGTTACGCCCTGAAAGGACATGCAGACCAAGACATCGCTAAGCAGGCACAAGATGTTCTACAGGGCTTAGATTTTTCGCACGCTACTCAAGAGTGCGGCATCGTGGATCAGGTGAAGGAGCTGATGGATCATGGCGAGAATATCAATGTCGAGACTTCCATTTTCCACCGGGCAAGGGCTGCAAATCGCTCCCTGCATGGTGAGGCACCTTGCCATCGTGACAAAGGCAGTATTGCCGATGCCATCCTCTTTGAGGTCTACGACGAACTGCGACAGGAGCCAGTCAGGGATCATATCGCGTTCGGTTTCGCGACGACCAATCATACCGACTTTAGCGACCCCCGAGGTGACAATCGCACGCCTCATCCAGAGCTGGCTGGCGCCTTCGGTGAACGGTCCCAATACATCTTGGATATTGGAAAGTTTGTCGAAGAGACAGCCCCCGGCGCACTTGAACTGGGGGATTTCGAACTGGGCTATAGCCCGGAATTCCGGACGTTAACTGAGCTGACCGAGGCGGAAAACCTTCTTTTCCGACAAGTCTGGTATAATCGATATATGGACCTTCGTTACCGCGTCGAACAGGGAGCTACGAAAGTCGTGTCCGAGGCTGACTATTCCCGAGGCGCGTATAGATCAGACCAGATACTTGATTCCGTCTGGAAAACGGCACTTTCTGCTGGCCAACGAACTCTTGAGGAAGTCGGGATGGAAAATCTCGGGCCGTGGGATGATTTCGAATGGGGTAGTTTGAATGGCAAGCTCTCTGCTTTACGTTGGGTCTTAGGAGACGAATGGGACATGCTCGACACTTAATTATGCGGCGAACGTGGCGTACTGAACGCCCGCTTTCTGCGCACTGGTTACCGCTCATGCGAGGCCCAGTGATCCGTTGAATCGCAGCTTAAACTCACGATTGCTCGCGTTTTGTACGGACATATTCAGGCAAGGCCTCCCTGATAAATTGGGCGCTTACGGTTTGATCTGGATGCGCATCAGATGAACCTCAATATCATCTGGATTGTTAGGTGGCGTACTTGTCGTTGGGAGTGCCCTGAGGTCGCGGGCAACGGCGACTATGAACTGATGCAGTCCCGGGTCTTCTGTTTCGGTCAGTCTCTCAGGGTTACCGGTTTCATCCAGTGGCAAGAGCTGATTGCCACGTTGCACCTTTGCGGTGAGTTGATCTTTGAGGCCGAGCGGGAGTGGATGTACTGAACCTTTATAGATTTGGAACGCGGCAGCGTGACCTTTGATGTTGCTGTCCAAATGGAAGCAAAACTCCTCGCCAAGCCTCACAACCTCATCAGGTTTAGGTTGGCCGCGTTTGCGTTGCAGCAGCCCCATGGAATTGTCGAAGCGAGCGATGCTGAGCTTGCTATGAATGGCGTGTTTTTCAAGATAAACAGCCCATACATCTGTATGCGGTTTGGGGAATAATTTCGGATCAATCGCATAACCCGTCTCAGCGTGGTGTTCTGCGATCCATGCGTGGATCAGTCTGGCTTTGGGCCGCCAGATGGTTCCGCTGCGGAAATTCGATAGATAATCCGTACCAACCATCAGCCTGTGACCGAAGGCTTGCTCCATAATGGCTTCCACACTCAGGTTGGTGGTGTCTGCGATGGCGCGGGCGACGTGATAAAGGGCGACGCGGTCAGCCTTGGTTGCTGTCTTCCTGTTGTTATCCACATCAAAATCCTTACCTCAAAACTACCCAATTGTACCTGCAGGTTACGGCCATTGCAGTGATATTTTAGAATATCCAAACCTCAAAGCCGGAAAATTCACGCTTTGGATCTCAGGAATATTATCCTATTGGTCATTTTGAAACACAGGCCGAAGTGAAACGGTTTCTGGAGTCCAAACCTGCGTTCCCGAAAGACTTCGCCGACGGCACGATCCGATTTGAACGGATCATTCGCCTGATGACCCGTATACATTTTACAGGCTATATCGACATCCCAGAATGGGATGTGTCTCTGCGCAAAGGTCATCATGAAGGCCTGATCTCACTTGAAACCCATGGATTGATCCAGCGACGGATCAAGGACGGAGCGCGTGCGCCCGCACGCAAAGATATCAACCTGACTTCCCATTGCGTGGGTTCGTGTCTGCAACACGCACCTGGCGGCCTGCTGCTCCACCAACAAGTCGGACAAAATCATCCGTATTATCTTTGCCACGCTAAAGGCTGTCCCAGCTATCGCAAATCCATCCGCCGTGATGTGCTGGAAGGTGAATTTTATGCGCTGATGCAAAGCCTCACTCCGTCAGACGGCATGTTTACCGTAGCAAAAAAGATGTTGAAAGATGCTTAGGGACAAATGGAGGCAGACAAGCGCCTGATACGCACAGAGCGCAACAAATTGACAAAACAAATCGAAGGCCTTCTGGATCGTGTCGTGGACGCTGACAGCCCAACCCTGATCACCGCCTATGAGAAGCGCATCAAAAGATGGAAAGTGAGAAACTGATTTTGGACGAAAAACTGCAAAACAAAGGAAAGCCACTGCATACCTTCGAGCTAATGTTCGAACACGCACTGCAATTCCTGTCAAACCCTTGGAAAATGGGGAAAATCGGCAACCTGATCGCCCAACGCACGGTCCTGAGACTGGCCTTCGCAGAGCAAATTACCTTCGCACGAAATGAAGGACTTCGAACACCAAAAATCACCTTGCCATTCAAGGTGTTAGAGGGGTTTCCTTGCCAAAAGAAAATAATGGCGGACAGACAGGGATTCGAACCCTGGAGACGGTTCCCCGCCTACACACTTTCCAGGCGTGCGCCTTCGACCACTCGGCCACCTGTCCACTGAGGGGGGAATAGCCCTTATCCAAGGGGGAGTTCAAGAGGCAATTTACACAGGAATGAAAAAAGTTTCTGCAAAAACCAAAACGAGGTTTTGATCAGGGTAACCCGTTGAAATGTCTTGATCGGAGTTTTTGCGCACCCTGCCCTAGATTTCAAATCGATAAGAAAAAATCCCGCTATATATGTGGAATACACAGCGGGATCATTATCATTTGTGATGTAGCAGTCACCTGCAGCCATGTTTAATACAAGACAGAATGTAGCAAAGGCGAATTGAGATCAGCGCGCATCTGCGTCCGGGCTCCCCTCACCCGTATCGATCAGGTCACGATCTGGATCGTCTGCAGCAGTGACCGACAGGCTCGAGTTAACAACAGGTTCGGTACCAGTTGTCCCCCCCAAGGCCTCGGGATTGCGCAGCCAGATATCACGTTGTGCAAACGGGATCTCAATACCTTCTGCGGCGAAACGTTCTGCAATCTGATGATTCATTTCTGAACGAACGCCAAGCCCAAAGTTAATATCGCGAAGGATTGCACGGATTTCAAAATCCATACTGTCAGCCCCAAAGCCCTTAAAGATCACACCAGGTGGTGGGTTCATGACGACAAGCGGGTGTGCTTCCGCAATTTCGCGCAGAATACCTTCAATCCGTCGGGTATCAGAACCGTAAGCCACCCCAACAGGCACAATGATCCGTCCGGTCAGATTTCCCTTGGTCATATTCATAACCACACCGGAAATTAGATCCGCGTTGGGAACGATTACATCTGCACGATCAAAGGTCTGAATGCGTGTGGATCGTACTGAAATGCTTTTCACAGTACCGGACTGACCAGATACTTCGATCCAATCTCCCTCTGCGATTGGGCGCTCGATTAACAGGATAATACCCGAGACAAAGTTGGAAACGATATTCTGAAGACCGAAACCAATACCGACAGATAGGGCACCCGCAACGATGGCAAGTGCAGACAGATCGATCCCCGCCCCGGTGATCGCGATCAGTGCGGCAAGGAAAATCCCGACATATCCCGTTCCGGATACAATTGCGTTCTGTCCACCAGGATCAATATTGGTCTTTGGCAAGATAGTGTTGCGCAGCGTGCCCTGTATCAGTTTTGTGACCGTATACCCAATGGCAAACAAAGCAGCAAAGGTAATGAACACCGTTGGTGAAATGCGGGTTTCGCCCAGTGGCACACCTTGCAGGAACTTTGCCCAGTATTCAGACAAGGTTGCCGCGCGCATGCCCCAAAGCAGTGCCAAAAGCGGAAGTGCACCGAGAACCAGGAAGAACCCCGCAAGAACTGGAACAAGAGAATCCCGTGCATCATCCCCCTGACGGGACACAAGCACCCAGATTTCGCTGAACAAACGCTGAAGGATCAGGACAAACGCCAACAAACCAAGGGTACCCGCCGCGGGAAAGACCAGACGTTGCCCGGCGCTGAAATACCCGATCGCCGCCAGAACCGCACCGCTGAGCGCCACAAAAATCGCAGCGCGCCCCAACATACGTAGCATGCGGCAGCGATAGTTTGGCACAACATCTTCCGCCAAATTGGTTTCGTTGCGATAATGTGCCGCCAGCAATTGCCCGATCCGCGCCACCATAAGCGCAACAAGCACAAGGAACGGAAACACCAGAACAACATGGGTTTCGGCCGGCAGATGTCTGAACACGGACAGCTCTGAAACAATGCCATTCAGGGCCAGCAAAGCCCCCAAAGACGATGCATAGAACCGGCCCTCGACACGTTGTTGTGCACTCAGATTGAAATACCGTAAATCACTGGATTTACGAGGAAATACTCTCACACCAACCCAGCTGGCGGCGAAAAATACGAAACCTGCCCCAGGAATAAGTTGCAGCACCACATCACCATCGAGCCCCACAAGCCCCGTCGCGTAAATCGCAAACGTCAGAGCAATCAGGCCCAAGGTTGGCAAGACCACCTGTCCCAATGAGACAAGGAACCCCAGCAACCATCGCCAAGCAATCTGATTATGGCTTTGCAACCAAAGGCTTAACCGTTCAGACCAGCGCCGCCCGCGCAACAGTAAAACAAATCCAATCAGTGTCAGAACCGCAATAGCCAATCCGTTGTTTTTGGTCTCAGCTTGCTGACTTGGGCTGGCCCACGCGGTGCGGAATTCATCGACAATCTGACGGCCACTGTCGATCAATGCGCCAAGGGCAGGCCCCCAATTGGTCGGATTTAATGGCGTCGGGCCTAAGGACAGAATTTGATCTGTACTGCGTTCGCGAATAATCTGGTCGATCTGTGAAATCAGGGCATCCGCCTGTGTCCATGCGGCTTCTGCCTTTTGTGCTGGGGCCCGGGCATCAGACAGTTCTGTGTTCAATTCCTGACGTCGAACAGCAATTTCTTCAGCCTCAAGCCCTTCCTCTGGCACGGGGCCAAGGGCCGCGATTTGCGCACGCAAACTTTCAATCTGCGCTGCATTTTCACCCTGCGCGGTATCAAACCCATCTCGCCAGGCAGCAATCTGAGCGCGTAGATTTTCCAGCGCGACATCTGATGCTCGACCTGCTGCAATTGCATCTTCGGCCCGCTTCGTAGTGGTGTCCCAGAGCGTATAATCAAGCCCATGTTCTGCCCCATCCTGCGCCTGTACCGGGGACAATCCCGCCAACCCAAGAAAAATTGCAAAAACAAATAGCTGAATAGCCTGCGTCAAAAATCGCATCATATCGTCCTGTATATTCTGCCCGACATCCGTCGAGAAAGTGCAAAACCCGGCGCGCGTTTGCGGCCGGGTTTCTAATTTCAGTCTTCAAACACCGAAGGGATTGCTTGCGGTTCCCGGTCAAGCCATTCCGGCACCGGAAGATTCTTATCCTTCAAAAACTGCGGGTTAAACAGTTTGGATTGATAACGATTGCCATAGTCACACAGCATGGTCACAATACGGGACCCTTTGCCAAGATCACGCGCCATACGCATGGCACCGGCGATATTGATCGCAGAAGATCCACCCAGCATCAGGCCTTCGTCTGCCAATAGGTCATACACCAGCGGCAGCGCTTCTTCATCCGTGATGGAATAGGACATGTCAGGTTTAAACCCCTGAAGGTTCGCGGTTTCACGCCCCTGCCCGATGCCTTCTGTGATAGATCCGCCTTCTGAGCCGAATTCGCCTTCGGTGTAGTATTTATAAAGCGCTGACCCTTTCGGATCTGACAACGCAATTTTCACGTCTTTATTGTAGCCGCGCAGCCCCATAGCCACACCAGCCAGCGTACCGCCGGATCCAACGGCACAGGTAAACCCATCAATTTTCCCGCCGGTCTGTTCCCAGATTTCAGGCGCGGTGGTTTCGATATGGGCCTGACGGTTGGCGACATTGTCAAACTGGTTTGCCCAGACCGCGCCATTTGGTTCGGTTTGCGCCAGTTTTTCAGCAAGACGTTGAGAATAGCGCACATAATTATTCGGGTTCTTAAACGGCGCGGCTGGCACTTGCACAAGCACTGCACCGGCCAGGCGGATCATGTCTTTTTTCTCTTGGCTTTGCGTTTCCGGGATCACGATCACGGTTTTAAAACCAAGGGACGCACCAACCAGCGCAAGACCAATGCCAGTATTGCCCGCAGTGCCTTCAACAATGGTGCCACCTGGCTTTAGAACGCCACGCGCAATAGCGTCTTTGATGATATAAAGCGCCGCCCGGTCTTTCACAGACTGACCCGGGTTCATGAATTCGGCTTTCCCCCAGATCTCAGCGCCGGTCTCTTCAGAGGCGGCATTCAGGCGGATCAAGGGCGTATTGCCAATGGTTTCAACAAGATCTTTACATACGCGCATGGCGGCCTCCGGCAGATGTCTAGCGCAGGCGCGGGCCCGCGTGATATGTCCAATCAGTAAGCACGCAGAGGCCGAAACTCAAGACCAGTGGGCAAATTCAACGGCTTTATCCTGAGTATTTTTCCCGCAGGCGATCCCTGTGACGCGCCAGCCAAAGCGCGGTTGTCACCAAGGGCCCCACTTGCGCTTCGCCACTGTCTAATAATGCCATCAGTTCATCAAAGGAAAACAGCTGACTGCGGATATCTTCATTTTCATCCGCAACACCACCAACGCCTTCTACACCATCTGGTAAATCGGCAATTCCTAGAAAGCAGTGATAATATTCACAACTTGTGCCAGGAGACGGATAATGTCCGCTGACCGGTAACAGTTCCTGCAGGGTGATCTCCGCTTCTTCCATTGCCTCACGATGGGCGGCGTCTTCTGCCGTTTCCCCCGCATCAATACGCCCGGCAATCGGTTCCAGCATCCATGGATTGTCATCGCCACGTAAAAACGGGCCGACACGGAATTGTTCAACCAGAAGCACACGGTCACGTTTCGGATCATAGGGCAGCAACAACATCGCATCGACCGAGATCAACGCAGCACGTTCCATTTCGTCAGAGATGGAACCGTCAAAACGCTTATGACGCAGCTGAACTTCATCCATCGCAAAGAAATTATCATATGGGCGGCTATGCCGGATCAGTTCAACATCGTCTGTTGTCATACCAGCGCGTTTTTCATTCGGTGCGAAATCCCCTACGACCCAGCCTTTTTTCGCCATGGCACGCAACATAGGAAGGCGTTTCATGGCTTCATCCCGGCTGACCCGACCATAAAGGCGCATAAAGGCCGCTGCCGTACGCAGGTTATGCGCACCGTGATCTCGAATGAAGTCCTGAAGGTTCCAAGTGTCTCCAAATTCCCAGGTTCCAGGCTGTGCAAAATACACCTCTACAGGATCACTTTCTCCTTCAGGAACAATAAGTTCCAAATCAAAGTTAAACCCACCTTCGTAAAAATTCAACCTTGCCAATGCTTCATCATCTGCCTCGAAGACAATGCCTTCGGCAAAGCCACCAGGTTCTTTTCGGATCATCGGGAAGATTTGATCTTTGGCCCAGTAAACTGCATGTTCAGGTAAGCGGACTGCACGCACTTCATCGTCACGCAAAGCGCGTCCGATTACGAGTTCAAGCAAATCAAGATGGCACAAAGTGCCGTAGAAAAACATCGATGTCATAAGGAGCTCCGGACACTGGGTTTCGCAAGATCTGACACAGAGCCAGCACTTGCACAAGTATGCGTTATCCCCAGTGCTTGCCAGCTTTCCACGACAGATACCCACAGAAAATGCCACCCGCAATCAAAGTGGTGATCACTTCGGTTGTCATGAACAACAACGCCCAATTCAGGCTGATATCAAAGACAGCAACAACCGCTTCTGTCGCGCCGTTGTAAATCTTTCGCATAGACAGATGCACCATCCGAATGGACGCGTGTAAAAACAACGCCAGTAGAAAAGCAACAAGCGCAGTTGTCACCCCACCCGCAAGCGCATCAACACGGGTTCCCACACCTCTTGGCCCCATGACTTTCCAGCCGCAAAACAAGCCAACGGCACAGTTCAGCATCCAGAGAGAATCCGTCTTTGTGCCTTCAGGAAGCAACGGAATAATCATGGTCGAAATAACAAAGGCGAGAAACGTAAACGAAATGGCACCAACTAATCTTGCGGCGGTAGGCATATCTTAGATCCTGTAACGATAATTAATCAGGCTTTCGTCAACCTACAGTTAAACACCGAAGAAACACAATTCAAAACACAACAGAAGGTCTCAGGTGGCGCATGGATCACACACCACCTGACATAACTTTATCAGATAACCTGATCCAACGCCTGCATCAGTTTTGTCACCTCATCTTCTGAGGTATAATGCACAAAACTCAGGCGCAGCACGCCTTTTTCCAGATCCAGCCCCATCGCAGAAAGCGGGCGCGATCCATAGAAATCACCGCCACCGGCCATAATACCATGCGGGACCAGCGCACGTGCAGCATCTTCGCCGCCACCCGTCAGTTCAACCGCAACAGTTGGTGCTTTGGCCGTTGCATCGGACGAGCCGATCAGACGAACCGAATTCTTGTTGCCAAGATAATCCAGAAGGGGCTGCAAAAGCTTTGTTTCATAAGCGCGCTGCATGTCGTGCACGGCTTTGCAGCGCTCAGCCGGGCTGGCATTCTGCCCGGTGAAGTGATGCGCATAAAGATCATCAATGTAATCCGCCATCCCCGCACAAGCGGCAACCTGTGCGTGATCGGGGCCCGCTGGGGTGAACCGTTTGTACAGACTATCGCCATTAAACCAATGTCCCTGATTGGGCAATTTCATACCCAGTTCACGGCGGATCACCATGATCCCCTGATGAGGTCCGAAGGTTTTATAGGCGGAGAACAAATAGATATCTGCGCCAATTTCATTAACATTTACAAAGCCATGCGGCGCGTAGCTTACGCCATCCACACAGGTTGCGATACCCTTCGCCCGCGCCATTTTACATACGCCAGCGACGTCATTGATCTCTCCGACAATGTTCGAACAATGCGGGAAAGCAATCAGCTTTACCTTGTCGTCGATCAAACCTTCGAGATCAGCCGTATCCAAGCTGCCCGTGTCCGGGTTCACAGCCCATTCGCGCACCTCATACCCTTCATCCGCCAAACGGCGCCAAGGGCCAGAGTTTGCCTCATGATCTTGGTTGGTCACGATAATTGCATCGCCCGGTTTCATATACTGACGAAAAGCATTGGCCAGAACATAGGTATTCTGCGTGGTCGACGGGCCAAAGGACAGTTCATCCGTATCAACGCCCAACATCGCCGCCAGGCGTTCACGTGCCTCATCCATTTCCTGCCCGGCCAGTGTAGACGCCTCATAAGGGGCATAGGGCTGAACTTTGCGTTCATTGTAATACCGTGTCAGTCGGTCGATCACCTGCTTACAGGTATAGCTGCCGCCCGCGTTTTCAAAAAAGGCGTGGCCCTGCAGGGAAGGCTGATCAAACGCTGGGAACTGGCTGCGTACAAAGTTGATATCAAGATCGGTCATAAGGACTCCGTCAGAGATGTGTCAGGTTTGTTGGCAGGTCTTCCAGCCAGTTACGACAGGCGCAACAGACAGCGTCAGCGCTGACATGAAAGTGTTGGCATTCCATTTTCTTTTGGTCAAGCGACAACCCCATGTACGGGTTCGCATTTTCATACCAGATATCAACGTTCCTTACCCTGCGACGAGGACAGCACTTTTCTTCCGGATCAATCCAGGTAATCTCACGGCATGAGTATTCCCGCTTCCAAATCAGAACTGATCGCAGCAATTGCCAATCGTTTCATCAGACTTGAAGCGGCTCTTGATGTTGTTCCCCATGATCAAGCGGACGAAAAAAGTATGGAAGGTCACGCAAAAGGCACCTGTATGAGTGTCAATAATTTGATTTCATACCTTATTGGCTGGAATGAATTGGTGCTGAAATGGTTGGATCAGGATGATCACGGGCTGGATGTGGTATTCCCTGAAGTTGGGTATAAATGGAACGAACTGGGCGCATTGGCTGGGAAATTCTACGTTGATTATTCAGAATACAGCTTTGCCGAAAACCGTGCCAGGCTTGTATCCGTGAAAGATCGGCTTATCCAGAAAATCTCCTGTTGTAGTGATGAAGAATTATACGGATCCCCATGGTACAAAAAATGGACCAAAGGCAGGATGATCCAATTCAACTCATCTTCTCCCTATGAAAACGCCAGGGGGCGGATCCGGAAATGGTTGAAAACCAACCAAGGATGAAAACGCCCTGTCCGCCTCGAACTATGGTTCAGGTCCAACGAAAAGGGAAACACACATCAGAACCAGTACAATTGCAAAAGGGAAATGCTGCAACGGCCCTAAAGGAAAAGCATCGAACAATGCGGCAAATGCAACATCTCATCGTAAAACGACATGCTTTGCGACATCGTTGTGGCGAAACAAAACGGGCACCCGAAGGCACCCGTTCTTTCTTTGACCATTTAATTAGGGCAATTAGGCATTTACGTCGACGACAATACGCCCTTTGACCTGCCCATTCAGAATGTCATTCCCAAGCGCGGGAAGGTCTGACAGCGTCGCAGATGTCACCATCGCTTCAAGCTTATCCATCGGCAGATCTTTTGCCAGACGTTCCCAAGCGCGCAGACGATTTTCATAGGGTTGCATAACGCTGTCGATGCCCAGCAGGTTCACCCCACGCAACAGGAACGGAATAACTGTCGCAGGCAAACCAGCCCCGCCAGCAAGACCCACCGCAGAAACGGAGGCACCGTATTTCATCTGTCCCAGAACCCGCGCCAGCATGTCACCGCCAACAGCATCAATGCACCCCGCCCAGGTTTCAGCTTCCAACGGGCGTTTGGTGGTTTCATTCAGCTCTTCGCGTGCCACGATCTGTTTTGCGCCTAGGCTTTTCAGGTAATCTGCCTGTTCCGGGCGACCAGTGACACCGGCCACCTCATAGCCAAGGTTAGACAGGATCGCTGTCGCAACAGATCCCACCCCGCCAGCGGCACCTGTCACAAGCACTGGACCATTCTCTGGCTTCAAACCGTGATCTTCCAGCGCCATGATGGCCAGCATTGCGGTGAACCCGGCGGTGCCAACAGCCATCGCTTGACGGGTTTCGATGCCAGCAGGCAATGGTACAAGCCAATCGCCTTTCACGCGGGCTTTCTGGGAATAGCCCCCCCAATGGGCTTCTCCTACGCGCCAACCGGTCAAGACAACCTTGTCGCCTGCATTGTAATTCGGGTTGTCTGACGCTTCTACAGTACCGGTAAAATCAATACCCGGCACATGGGGGTAGTTGCGCACAAGGCCACCGCCTGACCCAATGCACAGACCGTCTTTGTAATTCACAGTGGAAAAGTCCACCGCAACCGTCACATCACCTTCGGGCAGCTGATCAACCGTAATCTGCTCCACGCGCGCAGAGGTCTTACCCTCTTCATTTTTGTTCACAACAAGTGCGTTGAACATCTGACGTCTCCTTAATTCCAGAATTCTGCACGCAGTCGGGCGTTTCGTATGCCGTCCTGCGTTTCAACTTCAACATCTGCGCCGATGGCAAAGCGTTCGGCCTGCACCATACCAATGGCAACGTTAAGCTTCTGATCGGGCGACCAGGTGGCAGAGGTCACCTGTCCTATCGTTTGGCCGTTCATTGTGATCGCCCAGTGTCTGTCACAGGCCGGCACGGGATCACCCGAAATTTCGATCGCACAAAGCCGCCACTTCGCGCCATCAGATCGAGCTTTCTCAAGGGCTGCGCGCCCGATGTAATCCGCATCAGAATTCACAAACTTTCCCAAACCACAGTCAAATGGCGTGTGGTCAGCTGTCATATCGTTGCCATAAGACAATAAGCCACCTTCAATGCGTTCAATCAGGTTCGGGCAGCCCGCCCGCACATTCAGATCCTGCCCAGCAGCAAAAAGCGCATCCCACAATTCCATGCCGATATCACGGCCCTCAACATAAATCTCAAAGCCGCCCTGTTTGGAATACCCGGAACGCGCAATCACCAGATCTCGGCCCTGAAACGGCAGACGCTTATAACGGAAAAAACGGATGTCACGCACGGCATCGCCAAAGATCCGTGCAAGAAGTTCATCCGCCAACGGGCCCTGAACAGCCAATGGGGACACATCCGGTTCTGAAACCCTCACATTCAATCCCATGCCCGCAGCCACCCCTTTCACCCAAAGCAAAAGGTCACTATCTGCAATTGAAATCCAGTAATGGTTTTCACTGTGTTTCACCGCAACCGGATCATTCAGCATCCCACCATTGGTATCGACCATGGGCACATAGTAACATTGATCCGCCGCCATCTTTGATAAATCCCGCGGCGTCAGCAGCGCCATAAGCCTGCCCGCATCCGGACCCTGTACAGAAATCTGACGTTCACAGGCAACGTCCCAAACCTGAACATGTTCTTTTAAATGTGCACAATCATCGGACAGGCTTTCAAACACAGCAGGCAACAGCATGCGATTGTAAACCGTATAGGCCGTCACACCTGACCGTTCGACCCCAGTGGAAAACGGCGTACGACGCAGACGATTTGAAGGGGCAATGGCAGCCATAGAATTCTCCACTTGTGTAAACTTGCCTGATCAACATTTGCGCTTTCTGTTGGAAAACACATGATTCCCGGCTATCTCTTGCATGAACTCTGCAATTATTTTAATTGTCTGACAATTGAAATAATTTGCAAAAATGGAAAATCAGGAGACATCCCCAATGGCAGATCAAAACCACAGTGCAGATCTGCCGAAGGAAATTGCATCCGCAATTCGTGAGGCCATTGTCACCGGCCAATTGATTGTGGATGAACGCCTGCCCTCTGAAACTGAACTATCAGAAACATTTTCTGTATCGCGCCCCACCGTACGCGAGGCCCTAAAACGACTCGCTGCGCAGAACCTGATCCGTACGAAACGCGGGGCAACAGGCGGAGCATTCGTAAACCGGCTAAGTTTTGAAGAAGCACGCGGCGACCTGATCACAACCTCAACCCTGCTTTTGTCGATGAATGAAGTGGATTTTGACACCGCCTGCGAGGCCCGCTTTACCCTGGAACGGGCCTGCGCGGCACTTTCTGCCCAGCGACGCACCCCAGATCATCTTGCAACCATGCGGGCAGAAATTACACGCCAAAGTCAGGCCGGATTGTCGGACGAAAGCTTTTGTGCCTCCGATGTCGCTTTTCACCGCGCTTTTGTAGATGCCGCACATAATCCGGTTTTATCCTGGCAACTGGCGGCTGCTGTAGAAGCGATTGAGCCCCTGATGAACATGATCACCTATACACAACGTGACCGTACGCAGGTGATTGATCTTCATACAGAGATTGCCAATGCGGTCGAACGTCGTGATGGCCTTGCTGCAGACCGAGCCTTGCAACGGTTAAGTTCTTACACGCAGGACCTGGCACGTAAGGCAATGGCACAACGCAAGGCCCGTTGAACCGGGATTAACTTACCTATGCTGAGCATCCCTGGTTCTGAATTATAAGCCTTTCGACAGCTCATCACTTGCGCCTGACATCTGTTTTCTGTTGAAGGAAACGAAATGGAAACCTTAAAATTTTCCGTGCCCCCCCCTTTTCAATCTGCCTGCCAGGACATATATAAATTCTGTCCTTCGGGACTATGAACATAAACGCGCTCGTAATAAGCGGATCGGACCCGGGGGCGGTACCCGGCGACTCCACCAACCATCCTTCATTTGGGGATCATGGGGTCGAAATAGGATCGACGGA
>NZ_JBMYXF010000063.1:0-14917 GCF_049608145.1 Halocynthiibacter sp. | reverse complement strand
CGGTGTCGGTCAGTTCAGTTCTGTTGAACAGTTCTTTTGCGCAACGTGTGGCATCCGGGCTTCGTCCGGCAATGTTCTGTGCGATTTCGGAGGCGCGGGTCAGTGGATTATCTGAGATTTCGGTTACAAAGCCCCAGGACAATGCGTCAATCGCGGTGAATTTTTCCGCAGTATATGTCAGGCGGCGCAAAATGTCTTCGCGTGCCAGGCGGCGCATCAGGGAAATCCCCCCCATATCGGGTATCAGACCCCAACGCCCTTCCATGATCGAAAGCTGACAATCCGGTGCGGCAATGCGCATATCTGCCCCAAGCATAATTTGAAATGCACCGCCAAAGGCATAGCCATGCAGGGCGCATATGACGGGTTGGGGCAGGGTGCGCCAGACGGTTGTGACATGCTGGAACAGGTTTGCATCCCCATGGCTGCGCTGCATGATGCCGCCGTTCTGCGCCACATATTGGGCAAGCTTTGGCATTTCATTCAGATCAAGGCCGGCGGAAAAGGCATCGCCTTCGCCATGTAAAACGACGGCACGGATGTCGTTTCGGCTGGCAAGATCTGTGCCAGCTTGTGAAATGGCTTCCAGCATTTGCAGATCAAGCGCGTTTCGTTTTTCCGGGCGAGACAGGCGAACAAAGGCGATCTGATTTTCTTCTGTGATCTGAATGCGTTGGTTCATTGGCCAGTGTCCTTTACTGCCATCATCGTGCCCAGCAGGACGGCTACCAAAATCTCGGTGTCACCACTTTGGGCATAAACTTTTGCTTCTGCCACTGTCAGTGTACGCCCGGATTTCAGGACAGATCCCCGTGCCACCAGACTGTTGCCCTGTGCCGGTGCCATGAGGTGAATTTTCATTTCTGTGGTCAACACATCCATGCCTTCGGTCATAAGGCTTTGGGCGGCAAAGCCAGCTGCGCTGTCGCCAATGGCAAAGGCCAGTCCCGCATGGGCGAAGCCATTTTGTTGACTGACTTCGGGGCGGATGCGGGCGGTGATTTCACAGAACCCGGGTTTCAGAACTTCCATCTGAGCTTTCAGGGTTTCCATCATGCCCTGACGTGCAAATCCATTGCGTGCACGGTCTACGGCCCCGGTGTAGCGGAATTTAAAATCCATTGGCTTGCCTCTTAATTGCGGGTCACAGCCATTCTGGCACGTTTTGATAAGGTTGCGGCAAATTCCGTAACGTAGGCTTAAATGATGCAGAAAGCTTGAAAGTGATTAGGTGGCATTGTAACCACATTTTCAGATGAGCAAGTGGTGATTATGTTTCGTAAGGCGTTAAATGGTGTCGGGTCTGAATTTTGCAGGGCATTTTTTTGCCGGGCAAATTTCAATACGGCTGTTCTGATCTGGGTTTTGTTCGTTGCAACCGGACCCTTTGGGACCGGTCAGCATCTGGTCGCTGGCTGGGCCGGGGCGTTCTGGGCGATTATTGTCTTGTTTTCTTCAGGACTGCTGTCTTTGTTGTTGGCTGTTTCAAAAACCCTATTGCCAGGCTGCCCCTATTGGTTGCGCCGAATTAGCGGGAGTTTGATATTTGCCTTGGTGATTGTCCCGGTGGGCACAATGATTTACCCATTTTTTTCCGATGACATGACGTATTTATCGCCCCAGATGCCGATGCTGTATCTCTTTGCATTCTGTACCGCGATGTTGGTTTTTGTAACCTTGGGGTTGATCCGGAATGGGACTGTTTTGGTCGAAACGGATCCGTCTGAACAGGAAGACAAAGGCCCCGCGAAGAATGAAGACATTCCGTTGTTGTTGCGTCTGTCCGAAGAAATGCGGGGGACGCTGATTAGGGTGTCGGTTCAGGATCATCTGGTTGAGGTTTATACAGACAAAGGAATGTCACGGCTGCGGATGCGGTTGCGGGATGCTTTGAAGGAAATTCCGGAAGATCTGGGTTTAACTGTGCATCGATCCCATTGGGTATCACGGGATCAGGTCCGTCAGGGGCAAAAGTCAGGTGGCAAAATAACGTTGCAGCTTGAGGATGGCAGCCGTGTTCCAGTGAGCCGCAGCTGCGAGGCGAAAGTCCGGGCGGAAGGCTGGCTGTAATGTGCTGTTAAGTGCGGGGTTTTAACCGACGGATCATGTGTTGCACGGTCTCTGGCAAAGAAGTGTCCGCCTGATCCGGGGCCGCATCCAGGGCGCTTTCGACATCTTTTACCAGGATACTAATCGTATTATCGGTGGTATAGCCATCGCGGGCGAATTCAATATCGTCAAAACCACTGGCGAACCAGTTCTGGCCAGAAGAGGTGTGGATCAGGTCGAGAAGGGCACTTTCTTCGATGCCCGCATCATCGGCCCAGTCAAGCACCATGCGTGTCATCGCGGTGTTGGAGGCTGCCAGCAGGTTGTTCAAAACCTTGGCGGACATGCCAGCGCCGAACTCTCCCATATGGTGGAAATGTTTTCCCATCGCGTTGAGTTGCGGCTGTATTTTGGCAATGTCGGTGGTCTTGCCGCCCAGCATGAAAGACAGGCGCGCCTGTTGTGCGGCGATGGCTGCGCCAGACATGGGGGCGTCGATTAGGGCGATATGCTGTGGGATACGCGCCCGCAGATCCCGGACGTAACGGGGCGAAAGGGTGGAGGAAATCACAACCCGTTTCAGATCCTGGGCGCGGGTGATGAAGGCCTGATCTGCGAACAGAACTTGTTCGGTTTGGGCGATGTCGCGCACCACGGTAAAGAGGCATGTCAGATCTTTTGCGAAAAGATCCGGATCATCTGTCATGGCTTTGGACAGTTTTCCATAATCGGCAGGTGCTTTGATATCATAGCCAAAAGCCGGAATGCCAGCGGCGCGAAGGGCATCTAGCATCGGGGCACCCATACGTCCGCAGCCCGCAATTCCGGTTTTCATCAGTGTACGATCTTTTCTTCTTTTACGAACATATTTGCCCAGGCCCGATCAATAAGTTCAGGTGACATCTGATAGGGAATACCTTCGAATTCGCAAATCGAAATCATCTGATCAATGAGGAAGACAGGCTGATAGTTCGCGTAGATATTGTCAATCGTCGGATATTTTTTCTTCAGAAGATGCACAAGGGCAGCTTCGTCCAGGGGCATTTTCTTTTTCCGGGCAACAAGGGCGAAGATTTTCAGGAAATCTTCCTGATTGGGGCCGTCAATTTTGATCTTAAAGAAGATCCGGCGCAGGGCCGCCTTATCGAAGATCTCATTTGGGTGGAAGTTGGTCGAGAAAATGACCAACGTGTCAAAGGGAACCTCGAATTTTTCACCGGATTGCAGTGCCAGAATATCTTTGTTTTCCTCAAGCGGAACAATCCAGCGGTTGACCAGGGCCTGGGGTGGTTCTTCCTGACGGCCAAGGTCATCGACGATAAAGACGCCGCCGGTGGATTTCAGCTGAAGAGGGGCCTGATAGGTGCGGGCGGTGGGGTTGTAGACCAGATCCAGCATGGACAGGGACAGTTCCCCGCCGGTGATTACGGTTGGGCGGTCACACAGGACATAACGTGTGTCAAAGCGGTTGGATGTGCGACGAAGAGAGTTGGGATCATCGACCATTTCTTCTGCGGCACTGTGCACGATCGGGTCATAGACGGTGATCACCTGACCCGCGTATTCAATGGCGCGGGGGATATAGATTTTATCACCAAGGGCATCTCGAATACCGTTGGAAATCGATGATTTACCGTTGCCGGGGGGACCATACATCAGGATCGAACGCCCGGATCCGACCGCCGGCCCCAAATGATCCAGCAGTTCGTCCGGCAAAATCAGATGCCCCATTGCATCGGTCAGTTTTTTGCGGGTGATGGTGATATCGCGGATTGACTGGCGTTTGATTTGTTCACGATACACATCAAGGGGCACGGGCATTGCGCCAAAATATTCTGATTGTTTCAGAGCATCTTCTGCACGTGCTTTGCCCAGATCAGTCAGTTGATAGCCCATCTCATTGCTGGATGTGGCATGCATTGTCCCGGTGGCTTCGATCAGGCGCTGATCGCGGCCTTGATCCACAAGCTGCTGGGTTACGGGCACAGGCAGGCAGATGGCCTTGGCAAGTTCACTGACCTGTTCGGTATTCTTGCGAAACATCGTTTTCAGCATGATGTCGCGCATCATGACAGGCGGCAGTTGCATCGCCTGCAGTGTGCGCGGAGCAGGGGGCGGTGTGACGCCGGTGGGTTGCATGTCCATATTCTGATGTTCCACGTGTGGATGCCGTATGGCAAATTCTACTTTCAGGGCGGTGGAGAAACAATAATACTGGCAACGGTTTTTGTATCAAACTGCAACTAAGGCTAACGTGTTATCTGACTGTAAACCAGTCCGAATGCGGCGGCTTGCAGGTAAATACAAGCGGTTCTGAAATATCAAAGCCCGCGTGAAGATTAAGGGTTTCCCCTTAATCTTAGGTGTTTAGTGGCGTGGCGCAGGTTGATCAGCCCGCATAAAGGGCCAGAAGATAGTAAATCACCAATGACATGGCGAGGGACAAGCCAACGGGAAAGCGGCGTTTGTACCAGCGGGCATCTGGATCCGTTGTCCAGCTGGCCCAGTCTGGGGTCCGATTTCGTATGGCCGGGATGGCACCCAGAATGCGATGCCCGATGAGGGCGATGATCAAGCAAGCGGCAACAAGGCTGAAGAACATACCAAAATCGGCACGGGCCACAAAAGGGGCCATTGCGGCCGCGAATTTCGCATCCCCTGCACCGAGTTGTCTGGTCGCATACAGAAGGATACCACAAAACAGCACAACGACGAAATGTGTCAATCTCCAGGCCCAGGTTTCAAACCCAAGCGCGAAGGGGCCGATGACGATGAAGGTTGCCAACAGGGCAAGCACCAGAAAATTTGGAATTTTCATGGATTTCATGTCATTGAATGCAGCCAAGATACAGATAGGCAGCACAAAAGGCAGAAACCAGAGTGCGCTTAGAAATGTCGTTTCCATTGGTTGGGGTCGCCGTCAGTTGTTTACGTTGTTATCAAGGGCGCGCAGGCTGCGCACGGCGGCATCAAAATGCTGCGGATGGGTGGTGATTGCCTCTTCCAGAATGGACCGTCCAATGGAAATGTCCCCCTGTTTGATCGCTGACAGGGCCGTTGTGTGCAACAACATGGCGCGTTCCGTCTGTGTCATAGGAATGACGGGCAGTTCATAGTTGCGCTGCAGGGATCTGGCGAGAACCAGGTTATTCTTTGTTGTGAACAGGTTACGGTCAAATGACAGGGCGCGTTGGAACAGACGTTCCGCGTCACGGTGTTGCCCGCGTGTCAGTTTTGAATAGCCCCAGTTATTGTAGACGGCGCCGGGTTGTGTTGTCAGACCCGCAGCGGTTTCATAGAAACTGTCGGCACGTTCCCAGTCTTTGTTGCTGTCCGCGACCATGGCTTCTAGGCGGTAGCGTTTATAGGTTTCATGGGTCGGCGGCACGGCGTTCAGCGCGGCTTGGGCTTCGTCCCAGTTGTTGGTGCGGATCAGAGCATCTGCAAGGTTCACGTGATCAGCGGGTGTGGCTTCGGGATGGGTTACGACTTCTTTCCAGACCGCCAGCGCGTCATCCGGGTTGCCCGCCCGAATGAGAGAGGTTGCAAGCCCGCGTTTGACATCGATGCGATCCGGGTTGGCAGCGGCTGTCCGCGCGAAATAAGCCACGGCTTCGTTGGGATCCGCCGCATTCAGCATCACATCGTTAAGGTTGCTTTCGTCGATGACGTTCAGATCTTCGAGAACACGTTCGACGTCCTGTTCACCGCTTTTCTGGCAGCCAGCAAGCGCGATACTGCCCGCAAGGCAGATGGAAATTACCAATGGGTGGCGCATTTTTGCGTCCTTTATTGCTCGTTGCCGTTTAGGACGGGGATAGCAGAAGATAACTGCCGTTCCCCCGGCCAATCAGGTCAAACTTTTCCTCATTTTCGCCATTATATGCGAGATGATCATTTTTTGCGATAGCACCGCGTAAGTTGTCCCGGATAGGGTCACTTTCGCCACTATCAAGGGCATAGGCGCGACGGAAAACTTCGACGGCCTCGGCGGTTTTGTTGCGTTCCATCAGGACAACACCAAGGTTGTTCCAGGCTTCGGGGAATTCTTCACCTTCGGCGACGGCCTGACGCAGGGAGGCTTCGGCCTGTCCCAATCGCCCCAATTTAAGCTGCGCAGAGCCAATGCCAGAAAGAGTGTCCGCTGTCAGCCCGTGTTGGCCGGCGGCGCGATAATACGCATCCAGTGCAAGATCATATTCCCCCGCGGCCATCAGCCGGTGCCCAACGATCAGCCCGTCAACCGCGTCTGCCGTGTCATATCGCGCGCGCGGGGCGTAGGGGCTGTCAGATTGCCGGTTAAGCCCGCCTTCAGCGCAGGCCATCAACAAACATCCCAGCGCCAGTAGGGATGGTAAAGCTGGAATGCGTTTTATCATATGTTGTTCCAAATCGTCATGTTGTCAGAAGTTGGTTTTCAGGCCACCGCCCAACAATGTTACGATATCATATACGGATGGGCCAATAAGAATGATGAGAAGGGGCGGAACCGTCAGCATCATTGTGGCCAAAGTCATTTTTGTGGGCAGGGTGTTGGCTTTTTCTTCAGCACGCATCACCCGTTTGTCGCGCATTTCCCCGGCATAGACGCGCAATGCATCTGCAATAGAGGTACCAAATGTCTGGGATTGAATAAGAACGGTTACGAAGCTGGAAACATCCTGAACCCCCGCGCGTTCTGACATGTCCCGCAGAACCTGAGTTTTGTCTTTACCAGCCTTCATTTCATGCGAAACGGTGGCGAATTCATCAGCGAGTGCGGGGAAGCCCGCACGGATTTCTTCACTGACGCGGATGATGGATTGATCAAGAGACTGACCCGCTTCGACACAGACCAGCATCATATCAAGTGAATCCGGAAACCCGTTGGTGATTTCTTCCTGACGTTCCTGCACGCGGCGATTTACCCAATATTTTGGGGCCATATAACCGATCAGCGCGGGCATCATGATGGTCAGAACCGTGGTTTGTGTCGTGGGTTCACCTGTGGACTGCTGATAGAGAGAGACCAGAACACCAACCACGAGCAGGCCAATGCCAAGCGCGAATTGGCTGAAGTGATAGGTTCGTACCGCCTGTTTTGACGGATATCCGGCTTGAAGCAGTTTTAGGCGAACTGCAGAGTATTCCTCTTCATCCTGAGGTTCCAGGAAATCAGAGTATTTTTCAAGCTTATCGGATTTGTTGCTGTAGCGAAGCTGCTGAGATTTTCCCGCAGCTTTCGCGTTCTGTTCGCGGTTCAATTTGGCCAGCGGATCTTCTTTTTGGGAAAGCATCGCAGGCACGACCGCAAGGATCAGGACAATCCCGATGCCCCCCATCGCTATCAGAGGGCCCAGTTCTCCCATCGTGTCGATCAGAAATTGGTTTATTGTTTCAAACATGTGTTTGTTCCTGTCTGAAAATCTGTGTCAGACTTTGATGTCAACGAGAGAGCGCATGACAAAAACATTCACGATCAGAAAGCCCGCAACCACAAGGCAGGCGGGGATGAACGCAGGTGTGTCGATGACTTTGTCGTAATAGTCGGGTTGCGCAACATTGATCGCGATTAATGCTCCGATGGGAAAGAACGATAGAAACATGCCGGACCATTTTGCTTCGGCCGTGATGGCCTTGACCCTGCGAAACAGGCGAAAACGGGACCGAATGACAAGGGACAGACCGTGCAGAATTTCTGCGAGGTTGCCACCCGCCTGTTGCTGGATGGCGACGGCAACCGCAAGGAAACGAAGATCCTGCATATCAAGACGTTCAGCCATATCTTTCAGAGCGTCGCCAATGTCACGCCCATAGGCGGCCTCATCAGAAATAACGCCAATTTCAGTGGCCAGAGGATCGGGGACTTCTTTTGATACAATGGTCAGCGCCGAGGTGAACGGATGGCCGACACGCAGGCTGCGGACCATCAGATCCACGGCGTCAGGCAGTTGTTCTTCGATCATCGCAAGGCGTTTTTTGGCTTTGCCATTGATCCAAATGTAAACACCGGCAATGCCCATAACCACGGACAGACCAATCCGGATTTCAAGCGCTGCGGTCGTACCGTAAGTCAAGCCGACAAAGGCCACAGCGGCCAGCACCCCCATCATCATAAGAAGCTGTTGGGGGGAAAATGCGATGTTTGCCTTTTGCGCCTTTTCCGCCAAAAGGGAGTAGAGCGGGATCCCGTCGAATTTCAGGTGCTGCTCCATTTCCTTGCGCAGCTGATCGAGAACCTGTTCGCGGCCTTGACCCTTTTCCATCATTTCAAGACGGCGGTTTACCTTGCTGTTCAGGCTGATAGATTTTCCGAAAATCGTCAGGTAGATGCCTTCGACAAGAAGAATGACCCCAACGAAAACCAGGCCGTAAATAAGTAGTTCCGGATTGAAGGACATGGGTTACTCCGCCGCGATCGGTTCAAAAATGGAAGCTGGCAGATCATATCCCCACATGCGGAAGCGTTCCGAGAAGTGAGACCGCACGCCGGTGGCCGTGAAATGGCCAATGATTTTATTGTCCGGTGTCAGACCAACACGCTGATACCGGAAGACTTCCTGTAGAGAGATAACATCGCCTTCCATACCGGTGATTTCAGTGATGGAGGTCATCCGGCGGGAGCCGTCTTGCAAGCGCGAGGCCTGCACAATCAGGTTCACCGCAGAAGAGATCTGGTTGCGCACAGCTTTTAGAGGCATTTCGATCCCGGCCATGGCGATCATGTTTTCCAGACGTGAAATCCCATCGCGGGCAGAGTTGGCGTGGATGGTGGTCATGGATCCGTCGTGACCGGTGTTCATGGCCTGAAGCATGTCGATCACTTCTTCGCCGCGGGTTTCCCCCACGATAATGCGGTCAGGACGCATACGCAGTGCGTTTTTCAAACAATCACGCGGTGAGACTTCGCCTTTGCCTTCGACGTTTGGCGGGCGGCTTTCCATCCGGCCCACGTGGATCTGTTGTAGCTGAAGTTCCGCTGTATCCTCAATCGTTAGAATGCGTTCTGAATTGTCGATGAAGGACGACAGGGCGTTCAGGGTGGTTGTTTTACCGGACCCCGTACCGCCGGATACGATGATGTTCAGACGGGTGGACACGGCGGCCTGTAGATAGGCGGCCATTTCTTCTGTGAAAGCCCCGAAATTCACCAGATCATCAATGCCCAGTTTGTCTTTTTTGAATTTACGAATAGACACCAGCGACCCATCCACCGCAACGGGGGGGACCATGGCGTTAAAACGGGATCCATCCTGCAAGCGCGCATCGACGTAGGGGTTTGATTCATCTACACGACGGCCCACAGCGGATACGATTTTGTCGATAATACGCAGAAGGTGACGTTCGTCTTTGAAGGTGATCGAGGACAGTTCAAGTTTGCCATCGCGTTCAACAAAAATCTGCTGTGGCCCGTTGACCAGAATATCGTTGACGGTGTCATCTTTCAGAAGCGGTTCAAGTGGGCCAAGTCCGGTGACTTCGTCAAACAGTTCCTGGTTCAGACTGTTGCGTTCGTCCCGGTTCAGAACGACACCCAATTCTTCCAAAGATTCAGATGCGATTGCGATGATTTCCTGGCGCAGTTCCGATTCCGTGGCGTTTTCAAGTGCGGAAAGGTTCAGGTTGTCCAGCAATTCACTGTGAAGTTTTGACTTGATTTCGCCAAGGCGTTCTTTGCGCTTTTTTTCTTTGTCCTGGGTCGGAGACTGTGGTGCGCGTTTGGCTTCGACGCGGCGCACAGATACGGTTTCTTCCTGTGGGACGGCATCCACCGGGGCCGTTTCGACGGCCTGGGTTTTGGGGGCGGCGCCAGGTTGGCCGGGTTTTTTATATTTGGAAAACATGATGAAACGTCCTCTTAACGGCCGGTCTCTGCAGCTTGATTGATCTCATGGATCGATGCTGCAAGCTTTTGAATTTCTTTACGCATGGGGTTTTTCGCGGCTGTTTCCATAAGGGGCAGGCCGTGATCACCTGATTGCACAACGGGTTTCCCGCCGTCCGGGATCTGCACTTCGATTGTAATGTCGAGACTTTCGGCCAGACGTTTCACACGGCCTTTGCCGGTCAGATCCGTGAATTTGGGTGCACGGTTCAGGGCGTAGCGCAGTTTTTCATAGGGCAGTTCTTCTGATTTTAGCGCCCGTATCATGCGTAGCGCATTCTGTGCGGATCGCATATCAAGTTCAATGGTCGCGAAATACACATGGGCCTGATGCAGAACGGTTTCTGTCCAGGACACAAGGGTGGATGGCATGTCCACGACGACATAGTCAAAGTTTGTGCGGGCGGTTTCGATCAGCTTGTCGATGTTTTCCGGCCCAACAATATCCAGGGGCAGCATTTCAGCCGGGGCTGTCAGCACATGCAGTTTTTCGTTGAAGGTCAGCAGGGCCTGCGTGAAGCTGTCATTGTCCATGGAATCTGTATCAGACAACAGTTCATAGACGGCATCACGTCGGGGCAGATCAAGATAGGTTGAAACCGTGCCGAACTGCAGGTCAAGATCCAGCAGGCACACGCGTGGACCGTTTTCTTTTTCGATATTGGCCAGTTCCCAGGCCAGGTTCACAGCGATAGAGGTCGCGCCGGTGCCGCCAGCCAGACCGTGAACAGGCAGAACCACGCCATTGCGATCACCGGTTGCCCGGATGGTTGTGCGCAGTTCTTCAGGTACATCAGCTTCGGGAGCGGCTGGGGCCGGTTTGCGCAGACGTTCGATCGCCGCATGCAATTCCCCTTCGGGCAGGGGGTAGGGGATGAAATCACCAGCACCCATACGCAGAAGCTGGTGCAGGGCGATTGGGCTGACTTCTTCGGCGATGAGGATGACCTTGATGTCGCGTTCATTGGCCAGATTGATGAGACCGCCGATATCTGCAAGGCGTTCTTCATCATGGTCATCGATGGCGATGGCGACAAATTCCAGCTGATTTGCTTCGGGCTGATCAAAGAAGGCCGCGGCATCTTCAAAACTGAGATCCCCCCAGCTTTCGCCAAGTTCCGCTTCCATATCATCAATAAGCAGATCAAAATTCTGCACATCCCGGGAGATGGTACATGCCATGATTGGCGCTGGTTCTGGCTGCAACATTGCGCTACTCGACATTTGCCTCATAATCCCTTGTTACAGGCCGCCGGTTAATAATTCGGGCAACGCCTGCATTTTTGCGTAATTAATGTCGTGTTCTGAGAGTCGGATAAAGAATCCCACAAAAGAACACACACCTTCTGAATTTGAACGATGAATTGGGCAACATTGCGGCCAGATTCTAAAAATTATCTAATTTTTAGCGACAAAATGACAAATTTGGCCCTGTAAGCGGAAAACAGACAGCCGCTTGCAGAAAAGAAAACAGCCGGAAGGTTAAATCCGGCTGTCTTTTGATTTTATTCCGTAACGGATGCAGCCGTGACCTGGCTGGGTGGTACGGCACTTGCCACATACTGGCGCCAGACGATCTGGGCGTATTTACCGTTCAGAACGGTTGGGTTGCGCTGAACAAAGCCAGACACGCCGGTGACGGTGCGGCGGTTGCGGCGTTCGCGATCCTGGGTCTGAACCAAAGGCTGGGTTTCACCCAGTGAACTGACCGCTTCCAAGCGGCTGCGTTCAATGCCTTGTGACACAAGGAAGTTTACCGCAGCACGCGCCCGGCGCAGGCCGAGACGACGATTATAGGCATCAGATCCTACAAGGTCTGTGTGGCCGAAGACACGGAATTTTACTTCTGGGAACTGTCTGATCCAATCCGCCTGCTGCACCAGAACCTGACGGGCCTGGGCATCAAGGGATGCATCATTGAAAGCAAAGTTGATTGTGCTTGGCACCTCTGCGTCAAAGCGGTTTGCAAGGTTCACAGCATAATCAAGCTGACCGGTCTGGATCAGTGTGTTGTGCATTGCGGCATTGCCGAAGTTTCCACGGTCAATGACGCTGCCAGCTTCTTTGTAGAATTGCAGGTTTGACCCCGGTGCACAGGCGGTGAGGCCTGCAAGACCGGCAACAAGGATGACAGATTTCAGACCCATAGGGCGTGTGCGGGGAAGTGTGTTGTTTTTCATGGTCTTCACTCCATCACATAGCCGTAGGAACCAGAGAAATCCTGGCGTGAAATTTCTGCGGCCGCACCTGTGGCAGCACGCCCTTCAGATGCAACACGGCCCCGCAGAAACAGGTCTGCTTCTGTGGGAGGTCTGATCCGGTCGGTGGGCAATGCAAGGGCTTCGCCACGTGTCGGGCTGACCAGATGTGCCGTCACAATGATCACGAGTTCCGACTGGTTCCGGGTGTATTCCGCAGAGCGGAACAATGCACCAAGGACAGGGATGTCGCCCAGCCATGGCACCTGAGAGTTCAGATCCCGGAAGTCATCTTGCAACAGGCCTGCAATCGCAAAGCTTTCGCCATCGCGCATTTCCACAGTTGTAGAGGTTTCGCGACGGGTAAAGGCTGAGACGCTGAAGGTGCCGGTGTTCACGGAATTAGACGTGTCGATGGCACTGACTGCGGCGCTGAGTGTCAGGTTGATAACATCCTGATCGACAACGCGTGGTGTGAAATTCAGTTCAACACCAAATGGTTTGTATTCCACGGTGACAACGCCGTCTTCCTGAGCCACAGGAATTGGATATTCACCCCCTGCCAAGAATTTTGCTTCCTGCCCGGAGAGGGCAACAAGGTTTGGTTCCGCAAGTGTGCGCACAACGCCACGGCTTTCCAGTGCTTCAAGCATAACGGAGAGCTGTACATCACCAATGCCAATTGTGCCGGCAATCCCGCCGACCGCTGCGTTGTTGATGTTGAGAACGGTAGAGCCGGCGCCGCCAACTGTGGTGCCTGGAACCAATGCACCTGATCCGCCACCCGCTGAAATGCCGCCATCAACGCCACTTGTGCGAATGGACACGCCGCCGTTCAGGGCTTTGCGGACGGAACGTTGCATTTCTGCGAAACGAACTTTCAGCATAACCTGCTGTGTGCCGCCAACGCCCATCAGGTTGGACACGCGGCCAGGGGCGTAGCGTTCTGCAAGATCAAGGGCGCGATCCAGTCGTGCAATTGAAGACACAACACCTGACAGAACAATACCGTCATTGGCGGTGCGCACTTCGATCGGTTCACCCGGCAAAATTTGTTGCAGGCGTTCTTTGAACTCTGCGATGTCGGGGGACACTTGCACATCGACGTTTGACAGCAGACGGCCATCTGCCGCCAAAAGTGTCAGCGTCGTCCGGCCAGGCAGTTTGCCCAGCACATAGATTGTGCGTTCATTGATTGTGGAAATTTCTGCAATGCCAGGGTTGGCAATCGAAATGTCTGAAAATGGAACCTGGGTTTCAACCACCACAGCCCGGTTCAAAGACACACGTAGTGTCGCCGATGACTGCCCCTGGACCACACGTAGGGTGGAACCGGATGTCGGCAAGGATGTTGCCGGGGTGGATTGCGCTGAAACACTGTGAGAACTGGTAAACGAAACGGCAAGGCTAAACAGCCCCGCTTTAAGGTAGTGTTTATATGTCATTGTGACCTGCCTCTCCGATCACTGCTTCGCCTGAGCATTTTTTGCCCTTATTGGTTGAAAGCATGGCGCATAAATTCATCTTTGGCAACAATCTTCGCAAAATGCGATGTAATACCTGTGGGCCAAGGGCAACACCCGCCTGGGGGTAGGGGGTGTTTTCCCTTTTCTTGCTAGATGAGGTATCTATGCCCCTGGGGTTGCTGGATTTTACACGGGCAACTTAAGTTCTGCGGCCTCAGCTTTGGTCAGCTGTTCCCCCTGTTTGCGTTTTAACAACACCTTGCGGGCGAGTTCGTATTTATCGTCTTCCCAGAAAATCATACAGCCATTACAGCCTTTTCCGCAGCAGCCTTCGACCCCAACACGATTGGTTTTGAACCTTTTTTCATTGGTGTCTTGGTCGATACTTTCGGCCAGCGCATCGCGACGACGTTCATAGGCTTTGGGGTTGTCTTTTTGCGTGATTTCAAGACCCTGGGTCAGCTTGTCAAAACGAATGCGGTTCCATTGTTCATCACTTAACGCCTTTTCTTTGCGCAGCACAGAATACTGCGGGAAGCGCGCCTTGAGCTGGTCGAGATCTTCGTGGTCAAACAGGGTAAAGGGAATGCGGATCGTGGTTTTGGTGCCACCTTGCACGACATCTTTGCGTTCACCTGTGGCGGCGTCTTCAAAATCATACATGCGCAGCAGAACGGTTTCACGCGAAATTGGCGAAATGAATTCAAGGACCTCGCCGGCGGCAAACCGATTCTTGACCTCAACCAGAAATGCATCTTCGGTGACGTCTGAGACCACGCCGGCATATTCCCACTGGGACAGGGATGCGGTGTGTTCATAGTCATGTGCAAGGTTGTTCAGACGGCCGTGGTGGAAGGCCAGGGTATAGCCGCGATTGCCGACAGATTCGAGTTCCCGCATATAGGGTTTAGGATCCCAACCCTCTGGATCGGCATAATAATCATCAATCGCCATACGATAGGCGCGGGCGACCACGGCGCAGTAGTATTCCGATTTTCCACGACCTTCGACTTTCAGGCTGTCGACGCCAATTTTCAGATATTCATCCAGTTTTGGCATGATACACAGATCACGGGAATTCAGGATATAACTGCCGCGCCCGTCTTCTTCGATCGGCATAAGTTCCCCGGGGCGGCAGCCTTCTTCCAGCAAAAACTCAAACATATCAATGTTATCGTCGTTGATTTCCAGTTCCTGTACTGTGCCGTCTTTTAGGCGCATGCGCACGCCATAGTTCCAGCGACAGCTGTTGGCGCAATTGCCCTGATTCGCCCCGCGTTCCGCCATGAAGTTCGACAGCAAACACCGCCCGGAATAGGTCATGCACATGGCGCCATGCA
>NZ_JBMYXF010000062.1:0-15779 GCF_049608145.1 Halocynthiibacter sp. | reverse complement strand
CGTCTTAAGGCGTGGGAGAGTAGGTCACCGCCAAACCTAGTAAGAAGCCAAATTCTCTCATAACGATATCACATAAAAAACCGCCTCGTAGAAATACGATGGCGGTCTTTTTATGCCAAAATCGCAAAAAAAAACAATTTGCTGAACCGTAAGCGCTACATCAGCCCCATTTTGAAGACTGCCGTAAGCCTTGCACCTGACCCCCTAGTGTACTCGCGACACTTTGTGTCGCAAACGGCTGGGCATTGAGGGGGCACACCGGGTTTCCTGTTCACAGCAGTTATGAACGGAGCGCAAAATGGCTGATCCAAAACGTAGAAAACGGTCTGGTGGCCGGTCGGGCAACACACGGCGTGAGGGCGCAGCAATTGAACAAATGCCCTGGCGCTTGCCACAGAACACCGACCGCCCGACAGAGCCTCTGGATGCAGATGGTGTTGAGGCAATCCACAACACGGCCATGCGAATTCTGGAAGAGATTGGCATTGAATTCCTGAATAAGGAAGCCATTGAGATTTTCAAGGAAGCGGGCTGTAAGGTTGAAGGCGAAAACGTCAAAATGGACCGCGAGTGGGTCATGGAGATGTTGTCCCATGCTCCGGCTGATTTTCATATCACGCCGCGCAACCCGGATCGTAAATTGCATATTGGTGGCAAGACGATTCTATTCGGCAACGTGTCGTCTCCGCCCAATTATTTCGATATTGAACAAGGGCGTAAGACACCTGGGACGCGCGAACAATGTGCCAACCTATTGAAATTAACCCAATATTTTAACTGCATCCATTTCGCTGGCGGCTATCCCGTAGAACCTGTGGATGTACATGCCTCTGTGCGTCACCTCGACGTTGTCCATGACAAACTAATGCTGACCGACAAAGTTGTGCATGCCTATTGTCTAGGCAAGGAACGTGTCGAAGACGTGATGGAGATGGTGCGCATCGCAGGGGGCATGACGGATGAAGAATTCGAATCCAAGCCGCATATGTACACCAATATCAACTCGACCTCGCCCCTGAAACACGATGAACCGATGATTGACGGCTGTCTGCGTCTGGCGCGTCGCGGGCAGGCGATCTTTGTGACACCATTTACCTTGGCAGGTGCGATGGCTCCGGTGACTATGGCGGGGGCGGTGGCGCAATCTATTGCCGAAGCTTTGGCTGCAATCGTGCTGTTCCAATACGTGCGTCCTGGAACGCCTTGTGTGATTGGTACATTCACATCAAACGTCGATATGAAATCTGGCGCGCCTGCCTTTGGCACACCTGAATATATGCGTGCCACACAGATGACCGGCCAGATGGCACGTTTCTATAAACTGCCGATGCGGGCGTCTGGGTCCTGTGCTGCGAACGTTCCTGATGGCCAGGCGATGTGGGAAACGTCCAATGCGCTTTGGTCTGCGGTGCAGTCTGGGACCAATGTGGTTTACCATGCGGCTGGCTGGCTGGAAGGCGGGTTGATCGCAAGTCCTGAAAAATTCATCATGGATTGCGAAATGATCCAGATGATTCAGCGCTATATGGAACCTGCGATCACAGCGACAGGCGTGGACGATGTTGCATTTGATGCGATCAAAGAAGTTGGTCCAAACGGCCATTTCTTCGGCATTGAACATACTCAGCAGCGCTATGAAAATGCATTCTATCAACCCATGGTATCGGATTGGCGCAACTTCGAAGCCTGGGAGGCGACCGGTGGCGTCTGGACAGCGGAACGTGCGCATCGCACCTACAAACGGATCCTTGAGGAATTCGAAGCCCCGGCCATGGATCAAGCCCGTGCGGATGAACTTCGGGAATTTGTCGAACGTCGCAAAGCAGAAGGCGGTGCACCAACCGATTTCTGATCCAACACAGGGTTAGATAACAGTTTGAAAAGGGGCCGGTTTCCGGCCTCTTTTTTATTGCCTGATTGCATGCTCTGTCAGGATCGAAAGATAATTCAACCTTTATATACCTCTGATAAATAAGGTGATTGTTAATATCTGCCTGCCAATCTGCCTGCAAGGAAAAGGGGTTTTCTATGCATGGGCTGATTAACAGATCAATTCAGTGCTTCACGCGTGACACCTACGGGGATCAGGTCTGGGCGCAGACGGTTGAACGCGCTGCGACCGGGCACGATGGCTTTGAAGCAATGCTGAGTTACGATGACGATATTACATATAGGTTTTTGGATGCACTGGCGATGGTTCTGAACCGGACCCGTCAGGAAGTCATGGAAGATATAGGCACCTACCTTGTCAGCCACGAAAATATAGGGGCAGTGCGCCGGCTTTTGCGATTCAGCGGCGTGACCTTTGCTGATTTTTTGCATTCCTTGGATGAATTACATGATCGTGTGCGGCTTGCGGTGCCAGATCTGCATATCCCGCAACTGAGTCTTTGCGAACACAGTGTCGGGCGTTTCGGCCTGACCTGCACCTGGGATCATCCTGATTTTGGCTTTGTCGTCATGGGGCTTTTGCGGGGAATGGCGGATGACTATGGCGCGCTTGTGTTCATGGATCATCAGGGCACGGGAGAGGCCGGAGATGTAATTTCGATCGAAGTGGTCGAGGCGGACTTTGCAGAAGGGCGCTCTTTTATGCTGGGGAATGAAGGGGAGGCTGCACATGGCTGAAACGGAAAATGTAGAAACACAACCCGTCGTACAGGGATTGATCGGCGGCCAGGCCCTGGATCTACTCATGCCAATGAATGCGGTGATCAGCGCCAGCGGGCATTTTATTCATGTCGGCCCGACTTTGCAGAAGGTACACAAAGGTGGGTCCTTGAAAGGACAGCGTTTTCTAGAAGTGTTCGAAATCAGGCGCCCGGGTGGAATCACAAGTATCGATAAGCTGCGGAAAGGGGCGGGAACTGTTCTGCATCTGAATTTTCGTGACGCGCCTGCCGGGCGATTTAAGGCGGTGGTTGTACCTGGTGGGGATGATGATCAACTGGTGTTTAACATGTCTTTCGGTATTTCGGTGATTGATGCTGTGCATCAGTATAATCTGACCAGCGCTGATTTTGAGGCCACGAATCTTGCGGTGGAAATGCTGTATCTGGTGGAAGCAAAAACAGCAGTTCTGGATGAGTTGCGACAATTGAATGTGCGGCTTGATGGGGCGCGGGTTGCGGCGGAAGAACAGGCCACGACAGATATGTTGACCGGGCTTGGCAATCGCCGGGCGATGGATCTGCGCCTGTGTGAACTGATGGAACGCAAAGAACGTTTCGGGCTGATGCACATCGATCTGGATTATTTCAAAGATGTAAACGACACGCTGGGACATGCCGCCGGGGATCATGTATTGAAACAGGTGGCCGAAATTCTGCGGGATGAAACCCGCGAAGATGACACTGTTGCACGGGCTGGGGGGGATGAGTTTGTCATTATATTCCCTAGGCTTACCAATACAGAACGTTTGAATGATATTGCTCATCGGATCATTCAGAAACTGGAAGTACCAATTGATTTTGAAGAAGACATTTGCCGCATTTCTGGGTCTGTGGGCACGACGGTTTCGGATTTTTATAAGGTGCCTAATGTTGAACGGATGTTGGCAGACGCGGATATCGCGCTTTACGCATCAAAACACAAAGGCCGTGCCCAGGCGACGGTCTGGTCCGAACATCTGGCTGCGGCAACACAAAACGACATGGCGAACGCGCCTCCCTCCCGGGAAACCCGTCACTAAAAAGGGGACATTACCATAAAACACCGGATGGAAAAAAACACGGCCCCTTGCAGCCGGGTCTGGTCGATACTAAGACTCTGTTAAGACTTAGGCTCTATCGATCAAATGACAGAAGCAGGCAGGTACAGATGAACGATCCACATGAATTCTATATGAACACCCTTGTTCCCATGGTTGTTGAACAAACAGCCCGTGGCGAACGCGCATATGATATTTTCTCTCGTCTGCTCAAAGAGCGGATTATTTTCCTTTCTGGCCCTGTGCATGATGGCATGTCCAGCCTGATCGTGGCGCAGCTTCTGCACCTCGAAGCGGAAAACCCGACCAAAGAAATCTCCATGTATATCAACAGCCCGGGTGGTGTTGTGACCTCTGGCTTGTCGATCTATGACACGATGCAATACATCAAACCAAAGGTATCCACCCTTTGTGTTGGTCAGGCGGCGTCTATGGGGTCTCTTCTACTGGCCGCTGGCGAAGCAGGTATGCGCTATTCTCTGCCAAACTCCCGGGTCATGGTTCACCAGCCGTCCGGTGGCTATCAGGGACAGGCAACGGATATTATGATCCATGCCCAGGAAACCCAAAAACTGAAAGATCGTCTGAACGCGATCTATGTCAAACACACCGGTCAGAAAATGAAGGCTGTTGTAGACGCGCTGGAACGGGACAACTTCATGTCTGCAGAAGATGCGAAAGACTGGGGTCTGATTGACGAAATCGTGGAAAACCGCGATAAATCGGAAGATTAACCGAGATTGCAGGATCATCCCAATGTGATGATTTTGCGATTGTAGAAGGCAAAGGGGTGCCCTAAACTCAGGGGCAGGGCGCTCCGGTACTGCGCGAATGTTCATCCGGGGCTCAAAAGGGCCACAACGAGGCAAAGGCCTCAGAGGATTAAAATGGCGAATACTTCTGGTAACGACAGCAAAAACACTCTCTATTGTTCGTTCTGCGGCAAGAGCCAGCATGAAGTGCGCAAGCTGATCGCCGGACCAACAGTTTTTATCTGCGACGAATGCGTCGAACTCTGCATGGATATTATCCGTGAAGAGACAAAATCTGCCGGGTTGAAATCCTCTGAAGGTGTGCCGACGCCGAAAGAAATCTGTGAGGTGCTGGATGACTATGTGATTGGTCAGGCCCATGCCAAACGGGTTCTGTCCGTTGCTGTGCACAACCATTACAAACGCCTGAATCATGCCAGTGAAAATGGCACGGATATTGAACTGGCAAAGTCAAATATCATGCTGATTGGCCCGACAGGTTGTGGTAAAACCCTTCTGGCCCAGACATTGGCACGTATTCTTGATGTGCCGTTCACCATGGCAGACGCCACCTCTCTGACCGAGGCCGGTTATGTAGGTGAAGATGTTGAAAACATCATTCTCAAACTGCTTCAGGCCTCCGAATATAACGTGGAACGCGCGCAGCGTGGCATCGTCTATATTGACGAAGTTGATAAGATCACCCGCAAATCGGACAACCCGTCCATCACACGTGATGTGTCTGGCGAAGGTGTGCAACAGGCGCTTCTGAAGATCATGGAAGGCACCGTTGCATCTGTTCCGCCACAGGGCGGGCGGAAACATCCACAGCAGGAATTCCTGCAGGTGGATACAACAAATATTCTGTTCATCTGCGGCGGCGCGTTTGCGGGTCTGGATAAGATCATTGCACAGCGTGGCAAAGGGTCTGCGATGGGCTTTGGCGCGGATGTTCGCGAAGAAAACGAAAAATCTGTTGGCGAACATTTCAAAGATCTGGAACCAGAAGATCTGCTGAAATTTGGTCTGATTCCCGAATTTGTCGGTCGTCTGCCTGTGATTGCGACGCTGGAAGATCTGGATGAAGATGCACTTGTCACCATTCTGACCAAGCCGAAAAACGCACTTGTAAAACAGTATCAGCGCCTGTTCGAAATCGAAGAAGCGGAACTCAAGTTCACGGATGAGGCCCTGGTTGCAATCGCGCGTCTTGCGATTGAACGTAAAACCGGTGCCCGCGGTCTGCGGTCCATCATGGAAAACATCCTGTTGGATACGATGTTTGACCTGCCTGGTCTCGACAGTGTTGACGAAGTTGTCGTGAATGAGGAAGCCGTTACATCAGATGCGGCGCCGCTTCTGGTTCATGGTGAACCGAAGACACCGCAGGATGAACCGGTCAGCGCCGGTTAACCCAAAGACATAAATTCCAAAGCCCCGCCCACGAAAGTGTCGCGGGGCTTCGTACTTAAAGAGGTATTTCATGGCAAACGACGTCACCCATATCACTTCTGGTTCCACATTTGAGACCGCAGTCAGCTATTCCCGCGCGGTTGTGACCGATGGCTGGGTGTTTGTGTCCGGCACAACTGGCATGGATTACGCGACAATGACCCTGCCTGACGATGTGGAAAGCCAGTGCCGCAATACGATGGACAATATCGCACGTGCGTTGGATGAGGCAGGCAGCAGTCTCGATCATGTGGTGCGGGTGCGTTACATTTTACCCGATGGTGCAGATTTTGAACCGTGCTGGCCGATCCTGCGCGAAGCATTTGCAAAGGCAAAGCCTGCCGCAACGATGTATATTGCCGGGCTGATCGATCCAAAGATGAAGATCG
This sequence comes from Halocynthiibacter sp., assembly GCF_049608145.1. NCBI lineage: Bacteria > Pseudomonadati > Pseudomonadota > Alphaproteobacteria > Rhodobacterales > Paracoccaceae > Halocynthiibacter > Halocynthiibacter sp. Next base: position 9,477 of record NZ_JBMYXF010000062.1, on the reverse strand, counting down.
AAATCGAAGTGACCGCACGGTTGCCATAATATCGCCCATCCCGCGTGAAATTGCAAAGTGACTGGACCTTGTGCAGCACATGGTCCATATGAAAGAGAACAGATTCCGGAGGGTACAATGCGCTTTATTCTATCGCTTCTCACATGGTGGCGCGGGCAAACCATTGGCTTTCAGCTTTTCACATGGCGCAAAGGCGTGCGTGTGGGCGAAGATGAACTGGGGAACGTCTATTACCGGACCCAGGATGATAAACGCCGTTGGGTGATGTATGCGGGTGAGCCCGAGGCATCCAAAGTCTCTCCCGACTGGCATGGTTGGTTGCATTTTACTTGGAATGAAACCCCGGAAGATCGCCCCTTGGTTCATAAACCATGGGAAAAAGAACATCAGGAAAACCTGACCGGCACCGCCTTGGCCTATGCGCCTGCGGGATCTATGCGTCAGTCTGCGCCTGCAGATCGCCGCGATTACGAAGCTTGGTCACCTGAGTAATATTTCTGAGTAAGGTTGACAGCAATGTCCGAAAATAAATCCGAAGTTCTGGCCGGCGGCATCGTTCTGGCCGCTGCCGCTGGTTTCCTGTTTTACATGGGCCAGGTGGCAGGTCTGTCCGCTGGTACATCCGGCAACTACGATCTGACAGCCAGCTTTCGTTCTGCGGAAGGCATCAGCGTTGGCACGGATGTGCGTTTGGCCGGTGTGAAAATCGGCACAGTGACCGGCATGTCCCTGAACCCTGAAACCTATCGGGCCGATGTGGATATTGCGGTGCTGGACAGTGTCGAACTGTCAGAAGATACGTCTATCCTGATTTCATCAGAGGGCCTGTTGGGCGGGAACTTTGTCGAACTGATTCCGGGCGGATCTCCGTTCAATCTGGAAGCGGGCGGCGAAATTGAAGACACTCAAGGATCCGTCAGCCTGATTTCACTGCTTGTGAAATTTGTTGCAGGGGATGCGGCCGAATGAGATTGCTCAGCGTTGCAGTTTGCCTTGGTCTGATGGCCGGAATGGCCACCGCACAGGAAGCGACACTGGCCGCTGGTGGCGTGCTGCGCGGTCTTGATAAGGTGAACGGCAACCTGACCGACATCGAGCTGAACAATGGTGCTGTGGCTGAATTTGGGCATTTGAACATCACCCTCGAAGAATGTCGTTTCCCAACAGGTAACCCATCCGGTGATGCGTGGGCGTATCTGAATATTTCTGATTCGCGGGACGATGAAAATCTGTTCGCGGGCTGGATGGTGGCTTCGTCGCCAGCGCTAAACGCTTTGGATCACCCGCGTTATGACGTCTGGGTGCTGCGCTGCAGAACAGATTCTGTGGACGGCGCGTCCGAATAAGCTAGAAAATCAGCCTGAATATCCAAGGCCGCCTGCAACTGGTCATGATATTCAGTGCGTGAAATTTCGATCCCACCCATACTGGCCAGATGATCTGTGATGAATTGCGTGTCGAGCAGGGTAAAACCACATCGCCGCAGATGCGGAACGAGATACGCCAGTGCCACCTTCGATGCATTCACTTTCCGTGAAAACATGCTTTCGCCAAAAAACGCCGCCCCCAAGGCCACGCCATAGGCGCCCCCAATAAGTTTACCGTTTTCACATACTTCAACAGAATGGGCGTATCCTGCGTGGTGTAATTCGATATACAGTGTGCGGATTTTGTCGTTTATCCAGGTTTCTTCCCGATCGGCACAGGCGTCCAGGACGCCTTCAAAATCACTGTTCAGGCGTACATCAAACCCACCCTTACGGATATGTTTTCGCAGGCTTTTTGAGATGTGAAGCCCATCCAGCGGCATGACACCGCGCAGGCGTGGATCAACCCAGAAAAGTTCTGGATCATCTTTACTTTCGGACATGGGGAAAACGCCGTTTGCATAGGCGGTCAGCAAAAGATGTGCGGTGATATCTTCGCTCATATGCGGCCCGCCTTGTATTCAGGGCAGGCCGCGATGTTTTTAACCAAGATTGGTTTCAAGCCATTTTTCCAACCAGTGGATGTTATAATCACCGGTCAGCACATCTGGTTCTTCCAGAAGGGCGTGGAACAGCGGCACAGTGGTGTCGACACCATCGATGATTAATTCACCCAGGGCACGTTTAAGGCGTGCCAAGGCTTCCGGACGATCACGACCATGCACGATTAATTTGCCGATCAGGCTGTCGTAATAGGGCGGGATGGAATAGCCGGTATAAAGGGCCGAATCCATACGCACGCCAAGGCCACCAGGGGCGTGATAGGCTGTGACTTTGCCCGGGCAGGGGGAAAAGTTCGGCAGCTTTTCAGCGTTGATGCGCACCTCGATGGAATGCCCGTCCAGCACCAGATCGTCCTGTGTGAAGGACATAGGGTAACCCGCAGCAACCAGCAGCTGTTCACGCACCAGATCCTGGCGGTAAATCGCTTCGGTGACAGGGTGTTCCACCTGCAGACGGGTGTTCATTTCGATGAAATAGAACTCGCCGTTTTCGTAGAGGAATTCGATCGTACCGGCACCGATATAGTTGATGCCTGCCACAGCTTTTGCACAGGTTTCACCGATTTGCTTGCGCAGTTCAGGGGTGATGTTGGGGCCCGGGGCCTCTTCAAACACCTTCTGGTGACGACGCTGCAGGGAACAATCGCGTTCGCCCAAATGCACCGCATTGCCTTTGCCATCGCCAAAGACCTGAACCTCAATATGGCTTGGGGTGGTCAGGTACTTCTCGATGTAAACTTCGTCGTTGCCGAAAACAGATTTGCCTTCAGACCGCGCGGTGCGGAACGCAACCTCAAGATCATCAGCGGTTTTCGCCAATTTCATACCGCGGCCACCGCCGCCAGCGGTCGCTTTGATGATCACAGGATAGCCCATGTCATCCGCAATCTTTTTCGCGGTTTCGTAATCAGGCACACCACCATCAGACCCAGGCACACAAGGCACGCCAAGGCGTTTCATGGTGTCTTTCGCAGTGATCTTATCACCCATCATGCGGATATGTTCCGCTGTCGGGCCGATGAATGCGATGTCGTGATCTTCCAGCGCTTGCACAAAGCCCGCGTTTTCAGACAAGAAACCATAACCTGGGTGAATGGCCTCAGCACCGGTGACTTCGCATGCAGCAATCAGGGACGACACGGACAGATAGCTGTCGGTGCCAGGGGGCGGGCCAATACAAATGGCCTCATCCGCCATGCGCACGTGCATCGCGTCGGAATCAGCAGTGGAATGCACCGCAACCGTTGCAACACCCATTTCGCGCGCCGCGCGGATCACACGCAGGGCGATCTCACCCCGGTTTGCGATCAGGATTTTTTTAAACATGCCGGGCCGCCTTATTCGATAACCATCAGCGGTGCGCCGAATTCAACAGCGTCGCCATCGGTGACCAGAATACGCTTAACCGTACCGGATTTTGGGGCCGGGATGTGGTTCATGGTTTTCATGGCTTCGACGATCATCAACGTGTCGCCTTCTGCAATCTGTTGGCCTACGGTCACGAATGGCGCAGCACCTGGTTCAGCCGCCAGATAGGCGGTGCCAACCATTGGCGATGTTACGGCGCCTGGCAGGCTGGCCGGATCAGCGTCTGCAGCAGGGGCAGGCGCGGCAGCTGCAGGGGCTGCGGCCGCAACAGGTGCAGCTGCAAGTGCGGCAGGTGCGGCAGCAACTTGGGTAATAACCTGTTGGGCACCACGGCTTACACGGACGTTCAGGCTGTCGTTGTCACCATATTCACGCTTCACCTGAAGTTCGTTCAGGTCGTTCGCTTCCAGCAGTTCTGCCAGTGCGCGGATGAATTCAACGTCTGTTTTATGCTTATCTTTTGTCATGGGTGTCCCCGGTTGTTCCTCTTCGCTTCGTCTGTCGCGAAGCCCTCAATCTGTGCCGCTTATACGCCAACCAGCCGTGGCTGCAAACCCCGGTTTACCATGGGGAAGGCGGGGAATTTCGCCGATCCCACGCCAATTTGCCGATTTTACTGGCATTTTGCAGAGATGCTGCAGTGCAGCGGAATTTATAAATTTTACCAATTGATAAAAAAATGAACCTGTGCCACGATTTTTGGCAAGAGGAGAACTGTAAATCCAGCGGGGAGGCCACGATGCCAAACAGCCAGATGACTCCGGGCATTGCCCCGGCGCGCCTTGAGGAAGGCGCATATCAAGATAACTTCAGCGACCTTCATCCGGGCTATGCCCCGCATGAAGCAGCTGTTGCAGCGGACCGATGCTATTTCTGTCATGATGCGCCCTGTGTGACGGCCTGTCCGACGGATATCGACATCCCGATGTTCATTCGCCAAATCCAAGCGGGGATGCCGGATGAGGCCGCAAAAACCATTCTAAGCCAAAACATTCTGGGCGGTATGTGTGCCCGTGTTTGTCCGACGGAAACGCTATGCGAAGAGGTCTGCGTACGTGAAACCGCCGAAGGCAAGCCCGTGGAAATCGGCCGTTTGCAACGTTTTGCAACGGACAGCCTGATGTCTCATGCGCAACAGCCCTTTGCACGCGCGCAAAGCACCGGCAAAAAAGTGGCAGTGATCGGTGCCGGTCCTGCGGGCCTGTCCTGTGCGCATCGCTTGGCGTCGCATGGCCATGACGTAGATATGTTTGATGGCCGCGCCAAAGCGGGTGGTCTGAATGAATTCGGCATTGCCGCCTATAAATCCACCAATGATTTCGCCGCGCGTGAGGTCGAATGGCTGATGTCCATCGGCGGCATTTCCCTGACCAATGGCAAACGTCTTGGTGAAAATCTCGATCTGGCAACATTGCAAAACGACTATGACGCCGTGTTCCTATCCATCGGTTTGGCCGGGGTGAATGCCCTACGCGCGGATGGCGAAGACAAAGACGGCGTGCGTGATGCTGTTGATTTCATTTCTGATCTGCGCCAAGCTGGCGACCTTTCCGATCTGCCCGTCGGCCGCAACGTTGTTGTGATCGGTGGGGGCATGACTGCGGTGGATGCCGCGGTTCAGTCAAAACTGCTTGGCGCTGAAAACGTTACAATTTCCTATCGCCGTACCCGCGATAAAATGGGCGCATCTGGTTTTGAACAGGATCTCGCAGCCGTGCATGGCGTGCGCATCCTCGAAAATACCCAACCCAAACGCGTGCTGGGCAACGGCAAATGCGAAGGCATTGAGCTGGAATACACCACGGATGATGGATCCGGCTTGAAAGGCACCGGCGAAATCGTGACCCTACCAGCGGATCAGATCTTCAAAGCAATTGGTCAAACACTTGGGGAAACGCCTGAAGGGATCAAACTGGAAGGTCGCAAAATCGCCGTGAATGACAGCGGCGCGACCAGCATAAAAGGCGTCTGGGCCGGCGGCGATTGCGCCACGGGCGGTGACGATCTCACCGTGACAGCCGTGGCTGAGGGCCGGGATGCTGCGGAAGATATCAACAAAAGCCTGATGGGCTGAGGGGAGAAAGACAATGGCAAATCTGAAAAGCGACTTTGTTGGCATCAAATCCCCAAACCCGTTCTGGCTGGCCTCGGCCCCGCCGACGGATAAGGAATATAACGTACGTCGCGCCTTTGAAGCGGGCTGGGGGGGCGTTGTTTGGAAGACCTTAGGGTCCGAAGGCCCGCCTGTGGTGAACGTCAATGGCCCGCGGTATGGCGCAATTTTTGGTGCGGACCGTCGTTTGCTTGGCCTGAACAACATCGAGCTGATTACCGACCGTCCCCTGCAGCAAAATCTGCGCGAAATTAAATCCGTGAAAAAGGATTACCCCGATCGCGCGGTTGTGGTGTCCCTGATGGTGCCTTGCGAGGAAGAGGCCTGGAAAGCGATCCTTCCCGTAGTGGAAGAAACCGGCGCAGATGGGATCGAGTTGAACTTTGGCTGCCCACACGGGATGGCCGAACGTGGCATGGGCGCAGCCGTAGGGCAGGTGCCGGAATACATCGAAATGGTGACACGCTGGTGCAAGCAAAACACCCGCATGCCGGTGATCGTGAAACTGACGCCGAATATCACCAATGTGGTGTACCCTGCCGAAGCCGCGCAGCGAGGGGGTGCCGATGCTGTCAGCCTGATCAATACGATCAACTCCATCACTTCTGTTAACCTTGATGCCATGTGCCCGGAACCAATGATTGACGGGAAAGGCACCCATGGCGGCTATTGTGGCCCGGCTGTAAAACCAATCGCCATGAATATGGTTGCTGAAATCGCGCGTCACGCGGAAACGGCGAACCTGCCAATTTCCGGCATTGGTGGTGTAACGACCTGGCGCGATGCGGCAGAATTCATGGCGCTGGGCGCGGGCAATGTGCAGGTCTGCACCGCCGCGATGACGTATGGGTTCCGCATTGTTGAGGAAATGGCTGCAGGCCTGACCGCTTGGATGGATGAAAAAGGCCATACATCAACCGCTGATTTTGTCGGTATGGCGACGCCAAATGTCACCGATTGGCAGTATCTGAACCTGAACCATGTCACCAAAGCGCGGATTGATCAGGATGCCTGCATTTCCTGTGGGCGGTGTTATGCGGCCTGTGAAGACACCTCACATCAGGCGATCACCATGTCTGAAGATCGTGTGTTTGATGTGGATGACAGCGAATGCGTGGCCTGCAATCTATGTGTGAATGTCTGTCCGGTGGAAGGCTGTATCACCATGGAAACGCTGGAACCGGGCGCGATGGATGAACGCACCAATACGCCGGTCAGCCCGGATTATGGCAACTGGACACAACATCCAAACAACCCGTCAGCGACAGCAGCGGAATAAAACAGAGACCCGGCGATAAACGCCGGGTCATTTCATTTTTTATTGGCGTTAAACTGAGAGCATTCGGGTGAACAAAAGTTCCAGATGTGTTTCTGCCCGGGGGTACACCCGCTCATCTGACGGCATAATCGCACGCACTTGAACTTCAAAATCAGCGTAATGCTGTGTCAGGGACCAGATGGAAAACAGCAGATGTTGTGGATCAAGCGGGGCAATGCGGCCCGCATCAATCCAGCCCTGAATAATGGCCGATTTTTCTGCAACCAGATCGCGCAGCTCGCCTTCAATTGCCGGTAAAATACGTGGGGCACCTTGAATGATTTCATTGGCAAACAGACGACTTTCGCGCGGGAAATCGCGGCTCATCTGTAATTTTCGACGCATATAAGACAGGATCTCTTCTTTTGGATCACCCTTAGCGTTCAGCGCCCGCATCGGGTCCAGCCAGCTGTCCATCAGACCAGATAAAAGTTCGGAATGGATCGCTTCCTTAGAAGGAAAATAATACAGAAGATTCGGTTTCGACAGCCCTGCTTCTTTCGCAATCTGATCAATGGTCGAACCACGGAAGCCAAACTGAGAAAATACACTCAGCGCAGCCTCAAGAATCTGTTGGTTTTTTTCTCTCTGAATCCGGGTTTGCCCAGATTTTCCCGCTGATTTTGTCACGCGTCATCCATCATTACTGCTTAAAAACTATGCCTTCGGTGGGCTGATAACGCAAGGTGGTGGAAAAATACAGCAATTCGGCGCTTTTTCTTGACTGGTCACAAAGCCGTGTTAGCCTGATCCTGACCAAATGGTCAAAATGATGAACCTATCATGTGAAAGGGCGAATTTTGATCTGGAAAGCAATTGCAAGCGGGAGAGAGAAACCATGCCAGCAGACGCGACGCTACCGGGCGTGAACCTGAAAATCAATGGGGATCGCCTGTGGGATACCCTAATGGAAATGGCCAAAATTGGGCCGGGCGTGGCGGGCGGAAACAACCGTCAAACCCTGACCGATGAAGATGGCGAAGGCCGCGCATTGTTTCAGAAATGGTGCGAAGATGCGGGTTGTACCATGGGCGTTGATACGATGGGCAATATGTTTGCCCGGCGCGAAGGCACCGAACCGGATGCGTTGCCGGTCTATGTGGGCAGCCACCTAGATACCCAACCGACGGGCGGGAAATATGATGGGGTGCTTGGCGTGCTTGGTGGTTTGGAATTGATCCGCACGCTGAATGATCTGGGCATCAAAACCAAACACCCGATCGTGGCCACCAACTGGACCAATGAAGAGGGTACGCGTTTCGCCCCCGCTATGCTGGCCTCTGGTGTGTTTATCGGCAAACACGACGAGGATTGGGCCTATGATATTGAAGACGCGGACGGCAAAAAGTTCGGGGATGAGCTGAAGCGCATTGGGTGGCGTGGCGATGAACCCGTGGGTGAACGCAAGATGCATGCGTTCTTTGAGCTGCATATCGAACAGGGCCCAATTCTTGAGGCCGAGAAGAAAGACATCGGCGTTGTCACCCACGGCCAAGGCTTGCGTTGGATCGAATGTACCGTGACGGGCAAGGACAGCCACACCGGTTCTACCCCCATGCATATGCGCAAAAACGCCGGGCGCGGATTGGCGCTTGTGACGGAACTTGTGCATGAAATCGCGATGAAAAATCAACCGGGTGCGGTGGGGGCGATTGGGCATATTGATGTCTATCCGAATTCCCGCAACGTGATCCCCGGCAAGGTCGTGTTCACCGTCGATATGCGCACGCATCTGCTGGATAAACTGGAAGGCATGGTGGATGAATTCAACGCCCGCGCACCGGGTCTTTGCGAAGAGATCGGGGTGGAGATTTCCTGCGAAATCGTGGGCCAGTTCAACCCGCCTGCCTTTGACGAGAAATGCGTGGGTGCCGTGCGCGATGCTGCCGAACGTCTTGGTTATTCTCACATGGATATCATCTCCGGCGCGGGTCATGACGCCTGCTGGATCAATGACGTTGCGCCCACAGCCATGATTATGTGCCCCTGTGTTGATGGGTTGTCGCACAATGAGGCGGAAGAGATCAGCAAAGAATGGGCAACCGCAGGCGCAGATGTATTGCTGCATGCGGTGGTCGAGACCGCAGAAATCGTTTCAGGCTGAGACCGGACCGGGGGCCAGCCCCCGGACCCCCGGAGTATTTTCGGCAAGATGAAAAAGGTGCATTTGCGCCGACGGGAGGAAAAAATATGACCACTAAGGTGATTAAAGGCGGCACGGTTTGCACGGCGGATCGCACTTATAAAGCAGACGTTCTGATTGAAGGCGAAATCATCAAACAGATCGGGGAGGATCTGAAGGGTGATGAATATATTGATGCCGAAGGGGCCTATGTGATCCCTGGCGGGATTGACCCGCATACGCATCTGGAAATGCCTTTCATGGGGACGACTGCTGCGGAAACGTTCGAATCTGGCACTTGGGCTGCGGCCTGTGGCGGTACGACGATGGTTGTCGATTTCTGCCTGCCTGGCGAAGATGGATCCATCAAAAATGCGATCAATGAGTGGCACCGTAAATCTGCGCCCCAGATCTGTTCTGATGTTGGCTATCACATGGCTATCACCGGCTGGAATGAGAATGTATTCACCGAGATGAAAGACGCCGTTGATATGGGCGTCAATTCCTTCAAACATTTCATGGCCTATAAGGGCGCTTTGATGATTGAAGACGACGAAATGTTCGCC
>NZ_JBMYXF010000061.1:0-16424 GCF_049608145.1 Halocynthiibacter sp. | reverse complement strand
ACAGACCACATGGTGCCCACAGCGGAAAGACACCTGACGAAGCCCTCAGAGAAAAGCGATAGTCACAGAACGAGATGTCCCACGAGTAACCGCACCTTACACGGGTCTAAAGCCCAAGTATTCGTTCAGTTCATTCGAAAAGACGAGGGTGACTTTACTCCCCCACAGTCCATCACGACCAAAAACAGCATATCCGCCGTCAGAACACGGGAGCATAAGGTCAGGACGGATAGTTCAACATCGTACCCAACCTGCTGGATCGTGACTTCCCAACCGACGCGCCCAACCAGAAATAAGCGGGAGATATCAGTTGCGTTTGGACGCGCGAAAGGGGAATTGGCTGTAATCTTGGACTTGCACTCACGCCGTGTCATTGGCGGGGTGGTCAGTAATCGTATGAAGCGTGATCCACTGACCGACAGGTGAATGGCACTTTCACCGAGAGGTTGGCAATCCGTGCGTTGAAGATGGCCATCGCCTTTCGGTCACCGTCCAACGGCGCATCCATCACACAGGTCTCCTTTATCTTCAATAGTATCCACCTCAAACAGCCCTCTGCGTGACGTTAACCGAAAAGTTTTCACAAAAGCAGACAGTATAAACCCAAACAAAAAACGGCGGGGAAAACCCCGCCGCTTCATTAGAAGATCAGATCCGACTTATTGACCGGGTTCTTTCGAACGCAAGTGATCGCGCCACATGGCTTTCGCCAAGGACACCATCATCAGCCCCATCACCGCCGTGAACGGCAGTGCACCGATGATCATAGCGTTTTTCAGAGCATCAAGCCCGCCGCCACCGGCCAGTAAAAGCGATGCAATCACCAGCGTCAGAACAACACCCCAAACGATACGATGCTTAACGCCAGCTTCCTGGTCACCGCCGGACATGATGGTGTTCATCACAAGAATGCCAGAGTCAGCAGAGGTCACAAGGAACGTCATGATCAAGACAACACACATCACGCTAAGTGCTGTGAACAGTGGGCCTTGGATCATTTGCTCAAGTGTAACGAATAGCTTCGCAGTGTTGCTTGCACCGATAATCGCGCCTTCTGCAGCACCACTCAGTTCCAAATCAATCGCAGTGCCGCCCAAGATCGTCATCCAAGCGAAACACACCAAAGACGGCGCAATCACGCAGCCGATGATGAATTCACGCACGGAACGACCACGAGAAATACGTGCCAAGAACAGACCAACGAAAGGCGAGAACGCAATCCACCAAGCCCAATAGAAGGTGGTCCAACCGGACTGCCAACCGAATTGACGACCTTGGTTACCTGCTTCGTAAGCCGCCGCAAGGGTCGCGTCATCTAGGGCCGCTGCTTCACCTGTAAGACCAGATTTGAAACCATCGAAATTGCCCCAACCATTGGTCGCACCAGCGTAAAGATCAGCCGCCAAAGGCTGTGCTACTTCTGGCAAAGCGGCCGCGAAGTCAGCTTCTGACATGGGCGAATACGCCCCAAAGCTTAACGATGCAAGATTGATGATATAATCAAGGAAAGCAGACACATAAGTGCTCATGGCGAAGGCAAACGAGCCGAACAAAATGAACACAGACAGCAGGATCACAGACAGGACCAAGTTCAGGTTGGACAGGTATTTAACGCCTTTACCAACACCGGATACAGCCGACAGAATGGACAGTGACATGATGACCAGAAGACCGGCCAGAAGACCCACTTTGCTTGGTGTCGGTGCATCACCACTTGAATCCATCAGGAATTCAAGACCTGAGATTGCATATAGACCGTCGATGAATTGGCTCACACCAAAACCGATGGTCACAGCAACACCAAGGATCGTCGCGATAACGCCCAGGATATCAATGATATGCCCCAAAACACCATTCACGTAACGACCAAACAAAGGCGTCAGTGCGGTGCGGATCGTCAACGGCATGTCACGCGTGTAAGCGTAATAAGCCAAGGACAGGCCCGTCATCACATAGATCGCCCAAGCATGAAAACCATAGTGTGCGAAAGTGTAACGATAGGCAGACCCAATCGCTTCTTCTGAGTTCGGCGCAACTTCACCAGCTACAATCACAGGGTTTGAACCCCATAGGCCAAGGGGTTCAGCAGTCGCGAAAACCATCAGACCCACACCCAGACCAGCACCAAACATCATAGAGAACCATGAGAAATTTGAAAATTCAGTGCCTTCACCTGGTTTACCCAGAACTGTTTTGCCGGTTGTTGGAATGATCGCAACAATCAGCAAAAATGCCAAGAACATGCCCACGATGATAATGTAAAACGAGTTGAACCCGCTTAGCAAAGTGCCATTTACACTGCCCAAAATCCGGCCAGCCCCTGCAGGCCAAACCAGCGCCCAAAGCACCAGCCCGACCATGATGGACTTGGATACCAGCGCGATTGGCAAGCTGTACCCTTTGTAAAATCCATCGTCTTCCGTGTTGATATCCAACTCGGTAAATGGTTCGTTAATTGACATATAACCCTCCCTGTTCGTTATTTTGGGTTGCTCACCTTATGTGCGCAACCTCTCGCCTTTTGCATCAAACGGGGGCTCTGCCAAAATCGTGGCTTTATGGGGTTGTCCCAAAACCATGATCTCAACATCGTCTCCCGCCTGTGCGCCATTTACAAACCCAAGCGCCAGCGACATCCCAACAGTATACCCGTAAGTTCCAGATGTGACACGGCCAATACCATTTCCGTCCTTGAAAATTGGTTCTCCGCCAGTCGCATCTGCGTTGGAAGCGTCGACATTCACGTCATGCAAGTGCAGCAACACAAGATGTTCGCGCGCAGGTTTATTCATCGCCGCAATCGCAGCATCCTTGTTCAGAAAATCTTTCTCAATCTTGCATAAACGATCAAGCCCGACCTCCTGTGGGTAGTATTCTGGGCTGTATTCCCGTGACCACGACCCGTAACCTTTTTCGATTCGCATCGACATCAAAGCACGAGACCCAACCGGCCCTGCTCCAATATCTTTGCCAGCCTCAAGCAAAGCCGCATAAAGCTGCGCTTGATCTTCAGCTTTACAGTGCAGCTCCCAACCAAGATCACCGGTGAAGGACACGCGCAGCGCCAACAGATCAACCCCCGCAAGGTTGATCATCTGAGATCGCATGAAGGGGAAGCTTTCCGTCGCAAGGGACGCATTTGTCAGACGCTGCAACAGATCGCGCGACTTTGGCCCAGCCACGTTGAAACCACAGATGGCCTCTGTCTGGCTTTCAAATGTCGTGCCTGCGGGCAATGGAACCTGCTTAAAGAAGCGTTTGTGATAGCGTTCCGCAACACCGGATCCGATGATCCAGAATTCATCATTCGCCACACGGGTCACGGTGAAATCACCCGCAATCCCGCCGCGCTTTGAGATCAAAGGCGTCAGGCAAGACCGCCCAATCGCCTTGGGCATATTATTGGCAAAAACAGCGTTTAACCAATCGGCAGCGCCGGGGCCTTTACAGACATATTTTGCAAAATTTGAAATGTCGATGATACCGGCGCGTTCGCGCAGCATCTTGCATTCTTCGCCTACGGGCGCCCACCAATTTTGGCGGGTAAATCCGTTTGTATCCTCGGTGCCCGGCGTGTCGGCAAACCAAAGGGGATGTTCCCATCCGCCATTCAGACCGAACACCGCGCCCAGATCTTTCTGGGTCTCATAAATCGGACGCACGCGCGCAGGACGCCCGGCAGAACGTTCCTCATTGGGGAAGTGAATGGCAAAGCGATGCGCATATTGATCCTGCACGCGGGCTTTGGTGAAGTCCTTGGTCGCCCAGCTGTCAAACCGCGCCATATCCCAGGCAAACATATCGTATTGGGTCTCGCCCTCGATCATCCATTGCGCGGCCATCAGGCCCATACCGCCAGATTGCGAGAACCCAGGAATGATGCCATTACAACAGAAGTACCCATCCAATTCGGGCACAGGCCCAAACAGCACATTGGCGTCAGGCGACCAGATCATCGGGCCATTGATCACGCGTTTGATCCCAGCCTCACCGACGGCGGGCAGACGTTCGATCGCGTTCATCATATTGTCTTCGATACGTTCCAGATCATCCGGGAACAGATCATGCGCAAAATCAAGCGGCGTGCCCTCTTCCGCCCAGAATTTCATGTCTTTCTCATAGGCCCCGACCAGCAAACCGTTGCCTTCTTGGCGCAGATAATATTCGCCATCGCGGTCACTAACCGATGGCAAGCGCGTGCCGTGGGTTTCGACGTCAGACATGGTTTCGGTCACGAAATACTGGTGTTCCGTAGGTTGAAGCGGCAGTTCAAGTCCCGCCAAAGCCGCAACCTCGCGTCCCCAAAGACCGGCGGCATTCACAACCCATTGCGTGTGAATATCACCCTTCGACGTGCGCACAATCCAGCTGCCATCGTCCTGCTGATCCGTGCCCGTCACCGGCGTAAAACGGTGAATTTCCGCCCCACGGTGACGCGCACCCGTGGCATAGGCCTGCGTCACACCAGAGGGGTCAACATTGCCGCCATCCGGTTCGAACATCACACAACGGATGCCGTCGTAATTTACCAGCGGGTTTAGCCTTTGCGCTTCTTCAATGCTGATTTCATAGAAATTCATGCCGTATAGCTTTGCCTTGGCGGCTTGCAATTTCAGCTGATGTTCCCGTTCTTCGGTTTGCGCCAGATAAAGCGAGCCCGGCTGAAATACGCCGCACCCCTGCCCCGTTTCTGCTTCCAATTCCTTATAAAGGTTCATGGTATAATGCTGAATACGGCTGATATTGGTGCTATCATGTAGCCCGTGAATATTGGCCGCCGCATGCCAGGTTGAGCCCGAGGTCAGCTCGTCTCTTTCCAGCAAAACAACGTCTGACCAGCCTAGCTTGGTCAGGTGATAGAGAATTGAACATCCAATGACGCCGCCGCCAATGACGACTGCTTGTGCTTCGGTCCGCATAGTATTTCCTGTTGGTTCACACACTTCATCGGACCTTGTGGCATTCGTGTATAAGCATCGACAATGTCGAAAATTCTCACATTTGGTTTAGATTAAATAACCCCAGGCCACATGACGACATCAACACCGTTCCTGCCGTTTCCGATGATTTTTGACGCAAATATCGACAGAATCTTACCGTAAATCGCCATTGGTTAACGTATTAAAATGGATATGCTCCGCGTATACGGGTCTGCCGATTACGGTCCTGCGCCGGAGAGACGCCAAACTCTTCCTCATAGCGCACCGACAAGGCGCGGCTTGTGCCATAGCCAACGGATAAAGCGATTTCGCCCAAGGGTGCGGGGGTGTAAATCACCTTTTGCCGGGCCGCTTGCAAGCGAATACGGCGGTAATATCCGCCCGGCGAGATCCCCAATTCACGCTTAAACACCCGTTCAAATTGACGTAAAGACATCCCTGCCTCAGAGGCGACATCCCGGATCAATACCGGCGTCTCCACATGAGCTGAAAACACCTCGATCGCCTTCACCACCTGGGCGGGCAACATGTCTCGGGTGCGGGTGTTGCTGTCCCCGGGCTGTGATTGATGGGCCGCTTCGTCTCGCAACACCGGATGCTGTAGCCAACAGGCAGTTTCCACAGAAACTTTCTCACTGATTTGGTCGGCAATGGTGTGCAACATATATTCAAGCACTGCCAAAGACCCCGCGATGGTCACCCGTTTTCGGTCTTCATGAAACACGGTTTCCACACAGTTGATATCCGGAAATTGTTCCCGAATTGCAGCACTATAACAGAAATGCACGCTGCATGTATGACGATCCAACAGCCCGGTTTCTGCAAGCGCAAAAATGCTGCCGCTGACCGCCGAAATCTTACCGCCATTCACCAAAGTGCGCCGTAAAACCCCCACGCTGGTTTTTTGCGCAAACCGTGTTTCAGGCCCAGCAAACACCATCAAAACATCCGGTGTCTCCAAGTCTTCCAAAGCGCAATCCGGCGTCAATTTCAACCCCGATGCCGAAACCACAGGATCGCGGGTTTCGCCAACAGTTTGCCATTCAAAACTGCGCCCCCCCTGAATTTCATGCGCCACCCGAAGGGATTCAATCGCAAGCGACAAAGCCGCAAGCGGAAACCCTGGTAGGCACAGAAACGTAAATTGGGTCAGACGTTTGCCCATCGTGCTATCCGTCAAAGCTCAGGCGATGCGCCCGACCCCGATCCGCCAGCCTTTTGTTCAATGGGTCCGCCTGTGGGTATCCAGATTCCAAAGCGAAAACAAAAGCGTGGGTCAGGTAAAAACAGGCTGCATCAATATCACCAGAGGCCTCAGATTGATCACCGGCAAGCGTATACAAGCGCACCAATGCACCTGTGTCCGCCTCTGCATGGGCCTCCAAAAGCTGTGCATCCAGTTCTTCCCGTTGCATCTGCTACCCTTTCAGCGAAATCGCGACGTTTTTTGTTCTTACATAGTTATATAGCGCCTCAAGCCCTTTCTCACGGCCGAAACCCGACTTTCCGACGCCCCCAAACGGCGTTGAGATACCGCCAGCGAACCATTCATTCACGAAAACCTGCCCCGCACGCAGCTTGCGCGCCATGCGATGTGCGCGCGCCAAGTCCCGGGTAAAGACCCCAGCGACCAGGCCAAACTCCGTACCGTTTGCCATCGCGATGGCCTCTGCTTCCGTGTCGAACGGCGTGAAACAGGTCACTGGGCCGAAGATCTCATCCTGGGCAATGCGGCTGCTTGGGTTCACATCCGCCAAAATTGTCGGCGCCATAAAGCAACCCGCGCGATCCAAACGTGCGCCACCTGCCACAATCCGTGCCCCATCTTGACGGGCCGCGGACGTGATTTCCTCGATTGATGTCAACTGCTTGGCAGAGATAACCGGGGTATGTTCAGGTTCTGTCAACCCATGCCCAACCCGCAATCCATTCGCAAGTTCTGACGCCCGCTCAACCGCCTGATCATAGATGGATCGATGCACAAGGACCCGTGCCATTGCCGAACACACCTGCCCCGCATTGTAGAAAATTCCACTTTGCAGGCTGGACATCAACACATCAAGATCGGCGTCTTCAAACACAACCGCTGCCGATTTTCCGCCCAATTCCATCAAGCACGGCGTCACCGGACCTGCCGCAGCGCGCAAAATGCTTTGGCCCGTCGGGACCGAGCCCGTGAACACGATTTGGTTGACCTGACTGCTTTGCACCAATTTCGCGCCAATGTCTGGTCCAACCCCGTTCAAAATTGACACAGCCCCTGTCGGCACCTCGGCGCGTTCCAACGCCAGCCCCAACATCGCAAGGCCAATTGGGTCAAGTTCGGGGGATTTCACGATCACCGAATTGCCCGCTGCAAGAGCCGGCGCAAGCGAACGTCCCGCAATGGAAACCGGGAAATTCCAAGGCACGATTTGCGCAGAAACCCCGTAAGGTTCATAGCTGGTGTAATCGACGTAATCTGGCCCCAGGGGGATGGATTTACCTTCGATCTTGTCTGCAACGCCGCCGTAATATTCGAAATATTGCGCCGCTTCTTCAAATTCATCGTGCGCCGCACTGATCGCCTTGCCACTTTCTCGGCATAGAATTTCAGCACCTTCGTCGGCAATGTTGCGGATCTCATCTGCGATCCGATGCATCAAAACCGCGCGGGCTTGTGGCTTCATATCCGCAAGATCGCCACGCTCAAAACTGGCCTGCGCTGCATCTAAAGCCGCGCCAAGTTGCGCATCACCGGCCTTGGCGCAATCCGCAACATGACTGTCGTCGCCGGGGTCAGAAACGGCAATCACATCGCCGTTTTCGCCTTCCACCCATTGACCTGCAACAAAATTTCGGGCCAGCCCGTCTTTGATAAAATCACTCACGCTTCGCGACCTTTTTCAACTTGGTTTGCCACCCAATGGTGGAAACAATGGGTCGGGCCATCCATCGCGGGGGAAAATCTTCCACCGTCAAACTTAACGCCGTGGCGTCCCTTTTGCATGCCTTCGACCACGAAAATGTCTTCTTCAAAGACTTCCTTCCAAAGAGCTGCGTTCTTTTCACGAAGCGGTTCATGTTCCGGCGCATCTTCGGGTTTTTGTGCGTAATACAGCTCGATATGTTCAATCGTGCGTTCTTCGGACACCGGTTCCAGGACAAAGGCAAACCCGTGATCCCGTTGCACGCCCAAAAGTACATTCGGGTAGACCACAAGATATTCTGCGCCCTCATCCCACTGGCTGCTGAGGTTCTCAAAGTCAGCAAGTTTTGACCCATCTTCGCCTTCAAATTGACGATAGACATAAGTGCCCTGGCCGGAATATTTCCCCAACTCATTAATGTTGTAATGGTCTTCCAAACGCGAATAGCTGTTCAAGCCGGGATGGACCCAAGGCAAGTGATAGCTTTCACAGTAATTCTCGACCGGAAGCTTCCAGTTCGCCGCAAGATCCAACTTAAACGAAGCGCCCTCCCCGCCGTGATACATCGGTTGGTCAAAATCTTTCCAACGTTCCATCAGCTCACCATGGACCTCTTCAAAGGCGGGGGCATCATCAGACACATTCACAAACACCACATCACGCCAAACGTAAGAACGCATGCGGATCAGACCCAACTCGCTAAAGTCCAGATCTTCATGGGTGTTTTGCCCAGGACCGCCAACATGCGGCGCTGTGCGCAACTCGCCTTTCAGGCCATAACACCAGCTGTGATACGGGCAGCGAATTGCACCACGAATTTTCTGAGGTTTATCCACCAAAATCATACCACGATGACGGCACGTGTTTTGAAACACGCCAATCTCGCCATCGCGATCCCGCACCATCAGTAACGGCATCCCCAGAAACTCGACAGGTTTTGCATCCCCGGCTTCCGGTACATCTTTGCCAAAACCAATGCCAGACCAGTTGTTAAACAGGACGGATTGCTTTTCCTCGGCAAAAATCACGGGATCGATGTAATGGGCGTTGGGCAGGCCGTTCGCAACATTGATAGGCTGCATCACGGCGCTGAGAGGGCTGTGTTTGTTCATTGCTATCTCCAGGAATTTTCCCGAAAATGCGAGAAAGCGTGCCTCTCTCTCAATAGGTTAAAAATTAACCCTCAGATGAATTCAGATCATCTGAAAATTTGGCTACTTCCGATAGGAACCAAACCTTTAATTCATTGACCTTTGGCGACAATTCCGCATCAGGCCGCCCTATCAAATGGAACCGGTGTGGCGCGGTCAATTGATGTGGCCCAATAACCTGTAATTTACCCGCTTCAATCAAGGGTGCAATCAACCGGCGCCAACCCAATAAAACCCCTGCCCCTTCCTGTGCAGCTTGCAGTGCAACGGAAAAATTATTGACTGTATTTCCTGCGGGCAGTGGCATGTGATACCCTAGCTTAGAAAACCAACTGCGCCAAGTCGTCCAGCTTTTGTCATCGCAATCCAGATAGATAAGTCGCGATTGCGCTAGGTCATCCAAGCTGCACCCTTCCATTTTTCGCGCCAAATCAGGGGCAGCGACAGGTACCAATTCATCACGATACAGCGGGGTTTGTTCCAGACCAATTTCCGAAGATCTGCCATATTGAACATATAGATCCGGTAAGTTTGGCCCCTGAAAAACACGATCGCGCACGATCTGATTCACATTCGCATCCGGATGATCGCGCCAAAACCCAATCACCGACGCCGATAACCACAAGGACGCCACCGCAGAGGTCGATCCAACCGTGATTACCTCGTCTGGCTCGCCGGCGCGTACGGTTTTCAACACCTGCGACAAGCGCTGAAAACTGACTTGTAGGGCTTCAAACAGTGCCTCCCCCTGCGGGGTCAAATCAACGCCGCGATGCTTGCGTTCAAACAATTGCACGCCGATGTCTTCTTCGATCGCTTTGATCTGGTGGCTCACCGCGCCGGGCGTCACCGATAATTCTTGGGCAGCGTCTTTGAAACTCAGGTGGCGCGCGGCGGTTTCGAAGGTCGCCAAAGTCGTCAACGACGGCAGGTCATAATAACGGCGGGACATTGTGATTTCCTTGCTGGCGGCTCGGTCGGTTTAGGCTGTCTCACCTTAGTATGAGTATTTTTCCTGTTGAATACGAGGGGCGAAATCGGCGATTTTGCGTTCTTATGCGGCTTTTGTCCCGCTTTCACCCCGCCCCCCCCACCTAAGGACATCGCATGAACAGATCCCCCGCCCAACTGACGCGCAAAACACAACTTAGCCCAGACACTTATGATTTTCGTTTTGAAAAACAATATGGTAGCTTTGAAGGGTTGGAACCTGGAGCGCATATTGATATCCATTTGTCATCTGATTTGGTCCGTCAATATTCAGTTTGGAAGTGGGACGCGGATGCAACCGCGCTTCATGTTGCAGTGAAAATCGAAGACCAAGGCCGTGGTGGGTCTTTGGCAATGCATGCGCTGGAAGAAGGCGCGATCGCGCAGCTTGGGGGTCCGCGCAACCATTTTCACCTTGAAGAAAATTCAAGCCACAAATTGCTGGTGGCGGGCGGTATTGGTGCAACCCCAATCTTCGCAATGGCACAAGCTTTGAAGAACCAAGGTGCTGATTTTCAACTGCTTTACCTAACACGTAGCAAGGATTTCGCGGCGTTTGACACAGCCTTTCAAGCCCTTGAGTTGCGTGATCAGTACCGCCTGCATTGCGATGATCAAGATGGCATGATCGACCTGCCCGCCGTGCTGCACACTTTGCCCGTTGGCTCTGACATCTACACCTGCGGTCCCGAACCCATGCTGAATGCGTTGCTGGATGCGGGCAGTTCTTTGCGCGGTGGATGCATCCATTTCGAACGTTTCGCGGCTGCCGCCGAACTATCCGAAGGCGAAAACAAAAGCTTCGATGTGGAAATTCAATCCACAGGAAATACCTACACCATCGGCCCCGATGAAACGATTTTAGGTGTGTTATCAGACCAAGGCATTCATGTAGATTTTGGCTGTTCCGAAGGTCTATGCGGATCCTGTATCGTTGACGTCATTGAAGGTGAAGTCGACCATCGCGACGGCATGCTCTCCCCAGAGGAGAAAGCTACAAACGAATTCATGTGCGTCTGCGTCTCACGTGCAAAATACGATAAAATTGTACTAGATCTCTGATATTGTTAGCTGACAAGGCACTGATACATTGTCTCAACTTTTCTTTAGGACATGACCTGCCCCCCCGAGGCTCCCTCATTCATAACGAGAGTTTGTGGGGTTAGATTTCATATTCTTCGTCATCAATTTGGGCAAGCGCGTCATGCGCGGGGCCTCAAATTACTCAAGCCCTCGACGCGCTTGGGCGGATGTTTGGTTTCCCAGCGATGAGTGTGGTCTGATGCGTTGCCTGGCAGGGTATTGCGCAGCAATGTCCCGAGTAGGTTGTTGTAATCGTAACGCCAAAGGGCCAGTTTGCGGCACACCTTAGCTGTTGGCATTCAGGCTTCTTGCTCTTTGAGCAACTCAAAAACTTGGGCCTCAGTAAAACGACTCTGTCGCATTTATTTGCTCCTTCAAAGATTGAGCAAACTCTACATTAATCTGAGGGACGCTTCGGGGGCAGATCAATCCCTTGTTAAAACCCCTTAATCTGTCTAACCGCTACTGACGTTGGACACTTTGGCGATCAAACCATAGAAGCAAACACACAGGCTTGCGCCATCCTTCGTTCCCCCCTATAAGGCGCCGTCCGGATGCAAAATATATGAACCGCGCAGTCTCTCGTGGATGGGTCGTATCCGGTGAATGGCCCACCCTTTGAAATGCGCCTGAAAAGATGAACGGAGCACACATGCCGCTTTATGAGCATGTCTTCATTGCGCGTCAGGATCTGTCCAACGCACAAGCTGAAGGTCTTATCGAACATTTTGGCACAGTCCTTGCGGACAACGAAGGTAAACTCGTTGATTCCGAGTACTGGGGTGTCAAAACCATGGCTTACAAAATCAACAAGAACCGCAAAGGCCACTATGCCTATCTGCGTTCTGATGCGCCAGCGCCAGCCATTCAAGAAATGGAACGCCTGATGCGTCTGCACGACGATGTTATGCGCGTGTTGACCATCAAAGTTGACGAGCACAAAGAACTGCCGTCCGTACAAATGCAGAAACGCGAAGAACGTGGCGAACGCCGCGAACGTCGCTAATCAGCTTTAACAAAGGACTGTAAATCATGGCTTCTAAACCATTTTTCCGCCGTCGCAAAGTTTGCCCGTTCTCTGGCGACAATGCACCTGCGATCGATTACAAAGACACACGTCTTCTGCAACGCTACATCTCTGAGCGCGGCAAAATCGTTCCTTCCCGTATCACCGCAGTTTCCGCAAAGAAACAGCGTGAGCTGGCCCGCGCTATCAAACGCGCTCGCTTCCTCGCCCTGCTTCCTTACGCTGTGAAGTGAGGATCTGACCGATGCAAGTTATCCTTCTTGAACGTGTCGCTAAACTTGGCCAAATGGGCGAAGTTGTCGACGTAAAAGCTGGTTACGCCCGTAACTTCCTGCTGCCACAGAAAAAAGCTATGACTGCTTCCAAAGCAAACATTGCGACTTTCGAAGCTCAGAAAGTTCAGCTCGAAGCACGTAACCTAGAAACCAAAAACGAAGCTGCTGCTTTGGCTGAAAAGCTTGACGGTCAACAGTTCATCGTGATTCGTTCCGCGTCTGACGCTGGCTCGCTTTACGGTTCTGTAACCCCACGCGATGCAGCAGAAGTTGCAGAAGCTGGCGGTTTCTCTCTGGATCGCAAACAGATCGCTCTGATTGCGCCAATCAAAGACCTTGGTCTGCACCGCATGACTGTGCGTCTGCACGCTGAAGTTTCTGCTGAAATCGAACTGAACGTAGCCCGTTCAGAAGAAGAAGCAGAACTTCAGGCTTCCGGCAAATCCATTCAGGAACTGGCCGCTGAAGCAGAAGCAGAAGCAGAATTCGAAATTGCTGAACTGTTCGACGATATCGGCTCTGCCGCATCTGACGACGATGACGACAGCGGTCTCGTTTCCACACCTGAAGGCGATGACGAAGCTTAAGCTTCTCTGACCTGACAAAATTGAAAGCCCGCACAGTTTTGTGTGGGCTTTTTCTTTGCGCCCAGACCTCTCCTGACAGAATGCTGTCAGGATGCCCCATTTATAGCTGTTCTTCCAAAACGCTATACAGGACACAGGCTATGACATCTTTCACAAAACCCGCCACACTTGCGCTTACAATGGGTGCGGCCTTCATCTGCACCGAACTGAACGCCGATCCCTGCGAAGACGCCCTGGATGTTATACACGACATGGTTTCCGCTTTGGGAAATGGTCAGGTCGCCCCGGTGGTGAACAGCTATTCCGACGATGGGCTTCTGGTTCTGAACAACACAGATTTCCGTGGCCCTGACATGCTGACAGCGGCCTATACAGAATTTGCAGCCATCAGCCCAGAGATCCGCTTTGATTATGAGGATCTGCATATCACCGGAAACATCGCCCTGCACATCGCTCCTTGGTCTATGACCGGCACCGCGCCGGATGGCACAGCTGTGACAGATAGTGGATTATCCGTAGTTGTTCTTCAGAAGCAAGACGATGGAGAATGGAAGATCCTAATGGATCTGCCTCACGCGAACCACGCCCCAAGGTAAACCGGATCAACCCTGCGCCCTGCCCATCCCTTTTCGGGCATGGCGCAGATTACCCATCCTGCCCTCCCCAACAGAGCGAAGGGGACAGATACCATCGCATCATGCGCGACGATCAAAAGTCCGCCTGCGGCCAGCCATCACTGGTTTTCATAAATAAACTTAAACATAATGCTGCCCCTTGCAGCAACGCTGCATGCCGATAATGAAAGCAAATTCAACAAGTTCTGTTCGTATCAGCCTTCGTCAGATACATATTCCAAAATGTCGCCGGGCTGACAGTCGAGGTGTTTGCAGATGGCTTCCAGCGTGTTGAACCGCACGCCTTTCACCTTACCACTTTTCAGAAGACTCAAGTTGGTTTCGGACAGGCCGATCGCGGCGGCCAATTCACGCGAAGACGTTTTGCGTTTCACCAGCATCAGGTCGAGATTGATTTCAATCGGCACCTGGTCTCTCCCCTATAAGAATTGACTGTTTTCTTCTTCGATCTCTGCAGCCCTGCGCAGAGAGGATGCGGTCACCAAGAGCGGCAGCGCCAAGACCAGATAGATCGCTTCCATCTCAAACGGGAAGTAATCTACCGGCGGGCGAATGTCAGCCGGAATATGCGCAACCAATGCAAAAGAAACCGGTCCAAGCAGGAATTGAATGCCAACCCAGAAGGCGATCACGGCAAAGGCGCAGATGCGCAGGTGATCCGCAAGTTTCAAAAAATCGCTTTGCACAGAGCGCTGCATAATACGGTGCACAGCCCAGAACGCGCGCATCAGACAGGCAATGGTCAATGTCATCACAACCAAGCCAAACACTCCGGCGTGCAAACCAGCCGCTGGAAGATCTTCGTCCAGGTCCACGAGGTCATACAAGGCAGAATAATCTTCATCCACAAGGATCAAAAACCCCGTCAACAGCAGGATGATCAGCAATAATGTCAGAACAACAATCATGATCAGACGCGCAAAAATGGCCATCAGGACACCTGTATTTCATATGGAACTATCTTGCCAGACATTGGCATAGCCCAACAGAAGGGTCAAGCAGAGGCGTTTTCGTAATTCATTCCTCTTTTTATGTTTTACATAAATTAATTACTTGTAATCGAAAATTATCCAAACTATATCGCCGCTATCAATCAAGCGGGCTGCGCCCAACTTTCGATACGAAACAAAGGAAACGACATGATCAGAGCTACTCTTCTTACCGGCCTCATTCTGACCGCCGCCGCCTGTGGCCAAAGCGAAGTGGATCGCCCCCTTACCCTGGATGGTACGGCAAACGCGTCTTACAACGGCGACCTTGCGCAATGTCGTGCGATTGCAGAAAACTACCGCGCCGAAGACCTGTGCCGCGGTGCCATCGGTGGCGCGGTTGTGGGGGGGCTGATTGGCGGAACAACCAGCGGGTCCGACAAATTGGACGACGCCTTGATCGGGGCGGCTGTCGGTGGGCTGGTTGGGGCCGCAGAAGCCAGCGAAGAACTGGATGGTTTGCGCCGTGACGTTATCATCCGTTGCATGATGGGCCGTGGACATCCGGTCATCGGATAACCCAAAACAGACAACACACGACGGACAAAGCCCGCACAGGTATTAACTGTGCGGGCTTTATTTATGCATATTGATGATGTGTTAGTAACGCCCGATCGCGACGTGCTTCAGTTCGTCTAATATATTTCCAGCGGCATCCACCGCCTTCAGATCAACAGAATACCGATTGCCCCGCCCGCCAGAACACGGCGGCAGGTACCCATCAGATGCATAGCGCCCCGTGCCGCGCGCCTTTTTCAAAATCTGCACGCCATGTGGCAGATTGCGATCCGTTAGGCCCGGCACTCTAGGCAAGTTGGCAGAACTCCCGGACACCTGATAACCAATTGTTCCATGTCCACCATTTCGCGATAAAGGCTGATAACTACGATCATTATATTCGGCAACAATCATGACAGTGCCCGCAGGCAGCCCCGAAATCTGCATCGGCGGGGTGGCCCCACTCCCGCCAAACAACGTACATTGCTGTCCCTCCGGCACACGGTTCCCATCCCAATTTCCACCAAGTGTCACCTGCATCTCTGCAAAGGCCGAATTAGCGGTGAAAACACACACAGAGATTACACCGAGATTAAAAAATTTCATCGTCAATTTTCCTTTCAAAATAGGCCATAGTGCAGCTTCCATAGTTGCGTTTCTGACCCCGCAATTCGGCAAAGAATAAATCCAGATGCGCCAAACACAAAGTAACATCTTCGCGGGCCCCGAATTGCCCCTTGCGTGCAAGCCCCCTGCACCCTAAAAGGTGCCCTGAATTACGTGCCTCGCGCCGGACTGCGGCTGTGTGGCTTTTCCAACGAATAAGGACGACTGACATGCAGGTCACCGAGACCCTGAACGAAGGCCTGAAACGCGCCTACACCATCACACTTTCCGCTGCTGAGCTGGATGCCAAAGTTAACGAAAAGCTGGTTGAAGCCCAGCCAGAAGTTGAGATGAAGGGCTTCCGCAAAGGTAAAGTTCCTATGGCTCTGCTGAAAAAGCAGTTCGGTCAGCGCGTAATCGGCGAAGCAATGCAGGAAACCATCGACGGTGCGATGAACAAGCACTTTGAGGAATCCGGTGATCGCCCTGCCCTGCAGCCAGACGTTAAAATGACCAATGAGAACTGGAAAGAAGGCGACGACGTCGAAGTTGCTATGTCTTACGAAGCTCTGCCAACCATCCCAGACGTAGACCTAAAAGGTGTTGCGCTTGAGAAACTGGTTGTGAAAGCAGACGACGCTGCTGTCACCGAAGCGCTTGAAGGTCTGGCAGAGAATGCACAGAACTTTGAAGCAAAAGACGACGCCTCCGCAGACGGCGACCAAGTAACCATC
>NZ_JBMYXF010000060.1:0-16486 GCF_049608145.1 Halocynthiibacter sp. | reverse complement strand
GAATGACTCGGTTACCAAGTCCAAGTTCGACAACAAATACGGCTGTAAAGAATCTCTCGTGGATGGCATCCGTCGTGCGACTGACACCATGATGGCTGGTAAAGTGGCTGTTGTTTGTGGTTACGGCGATGTGGGCAAAGGTTCTGCCGCGTCTCTTGCAGGTGCAGGTGCGCGTGTAAAAGTGACCGAAGTTGACCCGATTTGTGCGCTGCAAGCTGCAATGGACGGTTTTGAAGTTGTGACTTTGGAAGATGCTGTGTCTGATGCAGATATTTTCATCACCACAACTGGCAACAAAGACGTGATCCGCATCGAACATATGCGCGCGATGAAAGACATGGCGATTGTTGGCAATATCGGCCACTTTGACAATGAAATTCAGGTCGCAAGCCTGAAGAACCACAAGTGGACCAACATCAAAGACCAAGTGGACATGATCGAAATGCCGTCTGGTGCACGTCTGATCCTGCTGTCTGAAGGTCGCCTTCTGAATCTTGGCAATGCAACTGGCCACCCATCTTTTGTGATGTCTGCTTCCTTTACCAACCAGGTTCTGGCGCAGATCGAACTTTGGACCAAAGGCGACGATTATAACAACGATGTTTACATCCTGCCAAAGCACCTGGACGAAAAGGTTGCGAAGCTGCACCTGGATCGTATCGGCGTGAAATTGTCTAAACTGTCCGAAGAACAGGCATCTTACATCGGTGTAACACCGGAAGGCCCGTTCAAGCCGGAACATTACCGCTACTAAATGCCGACCGGTAAGTCCGAGTGAAAATTACGAAATCAGCCGCCTTTGGGCGGCTTTTTTCATGCATTGTCGCAAAGCAAGTACAGTTTTACCTTGAGGGGGCGGCACAGCTATGAGGACTCTGGCAACGGTTTATGAGCGGGTAGATTTAGGCGCAATTTTTTTGAGGAGCGTGATCTTCTAAGCGACGTGAAGATCGATCGGGGGCTGTTCCCAATTGGGTTGTGAACTGCGGGCTTTGAACCCGAATTTGACCAATGGGTTAGTGGTGTCGCTGGATGGACGTTGCATCGTGGCTATGGTGCGTCCAGCCAGTCAGCGCCTTGTGCGATATAGTAGAGACGTAGAAAATCCTGACTGGAAATTGTTCCAGTGGATACATCAATACGTTCTGGAACCCGGATCATGTCGCGTCCGGTCAGTTGTACCATCATCAGGTCTTCAAAATAGCGGAAACACCGCCCCAGATCACAGTTCTGACCATCCATCAGCGTGACAGTGCCAGTTGGCGCTTCTGTCATTGTGCAACCGCCTAGGGCGATTGCCAGTGTCAGAAGGCCAGCACGCATCATTTCGGGCTGCGCTTTGCAAGGATACGCTGCAAAGTGCGCCGGTGCATGTTCAGGCGACGCGCCGTTTCAGATACGTTGCGATCACAAAGTTCATATACACGCTGAATATGTTCCCAGCGCACACGATCTGCTGACATGGGGTTTTCCGGAGGGGGAGGCAGTTCGTCTGATTTTGCCAGCAAGGCAGCCGTGACGTCATTTGCATCCGCAGGTTTGGACAGATAATCCGTTGCCCCGGCTTTGACGGCAGCAACCGCAGTGGCAATCGCGCCATAGCCTGTCAGCACGATGATACGTGCGTCGGGACGGCGTTCGCGCAGCACTTCGACCACATCCAGCCCATTGCCGTCTTCCAGACGCAAATCCACCACGGCATAGGCTGGGGGACGTGCTGTCGCAATGGCACGGCCCGCCGCAACAGAGCCCGCGATTTCCACTTCAAAACCGCGTTTTTCCATCGCGCGCGAAAGGCGACGCAGAAATGGTTCGTCGTCATCAACGAGAAGCAATGACCGGTCTTCACCGATTTCCTGTAGGTCTCTTTCTGACATGGGATCCTCTTCGATCTGTCCTGACACCCTCTCTTACGCTGAAGTGGGGAAAGGGTCAATTTTTACGCAGGTTTACCCGGCTGCATCAATAAAACAGCGCGATACGTCAGCCACGGTTTCCGGTGTTGGGCTGCGACCAAACATGGCGGCGGTGCCCTGCCCCGGAATGACAAGATAACTGAACACAGAATGATCCATTAGATAGTATTCAGGATCACCGTTCTGTTCTTTGGCGTAATAGGTTTTATAGGCCAGAGACGCCTGTTTTACCTGTTCCTCAGTACCTGTCAGACCGATCATATCATCATGCAGGTTGAAGACGAAATCAGACATGACCTTGGGCGTATCCCGGGCCGGATCGATGGTGATCATGGCAGGTTGAACATCATATCCCAGATCCTGAAGAATTTCGGTTGCCATCGCATTGCGCGCTGTATCTGCGGGGCAGACATCCGGACAAAAAGTATAACCGAAGTATAAAAGGGTTGGTTTTGTGATGACATCAAGATCAGTCACCGCAGTGCCGTTGTGATCCACCAGACTGAAAGGCCCGCCAATGGTATCCAGACCACCAACAATGATATCATTGCCCCCGACACATTCCGCAACGGACATTTTGGTGGAATACCAGATCCCGCCAAGCATCGAAACAATTGCCAATACGGCAATGATTGCCACATTCCTGACCATAATAGTTCTTCCTGATTCACGCGTTTGCGCATTGATCGCGTTAAAAGGCGGGCGTATCAATGGCACGTGTTGACGCAGACACAGCAACGTGATCGGAACAGCATGATCGAAAGTCAATCCGCCCTCTTTGGCAGCGAAACACATAGCAACTGGATCCGGCTGCGCACGCTGATCTTGCTGCGCTGGCTGGCAATCACCGGACAGATCGCGGCGGTGATTGCATCAGTTTGGGTGTATGGGATGAACCTTGAGACAGGGTTTATCTCGATCGCCATTGGAATTTCGGTGATTATCAACCTTGTTTCCATGTTCGTTTATCCAAATGTACGCCGTCTGACAGAAAGCCAGGCCGCGCGTCTGTTGTTGTTTGACACGATACAGCTGACGGCACTGCTGTGGCTGACGGGCGGGCTGAACAACCCATTTGCGTTTTTGATTGTTGCGCCAGTCACCATTTCCGCAGCCGCTCTTTCTCTGCGATCCACTGTTGCTTTGGCGGGGATTGCGGCCTGTAGTGTCACGGTTCTGGCACTGACGCATCTTCCGCTTGTAACGGCGGCTGGCGATGTTTTGGAGATCCCGACAATTCTGGCCTTTGGGTTTTGGTCTGGTATTATCACAGGTATCCTGTTTCTGGGGCTCTATGCCTATCGTGTGACCTCGGAACAGCATTCCATGTCCGAAGCTTTACTGGCGACACAAATGGCCCTGTCTCGTGAACAAAAACTGACAGATCTGGGGGGTGTTGTTGCCGCCGCCGCACATGAACTGGGCACGCCTTTGGCGACAATCAAGCTGGTCAGTTCTGAACTGGTTGAAGAGCTGGAAGATCAACCGGAACTGCGTGACGATGCCATTCTGATCCGTGAACAAGTTAACCGTTGCCATGATATTATGCGGTCTATGGGGCGGGCGGGCAAATCTGACAAACACCTGAAAATTGCAGCTTTGCAAACCGTGGTAGAAGAGGCCGCCGAACCCCATCTGGCCCGCGGTAAAGAGGTGTATTTTGACTTTGAGCCCGATGGAAAAACCACCCCCCAACCCGAAGCATTGCGCCTGCCCGAGGTTATTCATGGTTTGCGCAACCTGATCCAGAATGCGGTTGATTTTGCAAAAGACAACGTCTGGATCGAAGCGCGCTGGACAGCGGATACAATTCTGATCCGGGTGATCGATGATGGGCCTGGCTTTCCGACAGATATGACCGGGCGGATCGGTGATCCTTTCGTGCGTCGTAGAACATCACTGCAGAGTGCACGCAAACGTCCGGAATATCAGGGTATGGGGCTGGGCTTGTTTATCGCCAAAACTTTGCTGGAACGCACCGGAGCTGAGCTGAGCTTTAACAATGGTGCCGATCCTTATCTTTTGCGGACGGAATGGCCGGATAAATGTGGTGCTATTGTCGAAGTCTCCTGGCCTCGGCATGCGGTTGCGTTTTCACAACAGGCCAGCCGTGATGCGCTGGGCGAAAATGATCAGATCACCGAATAGGCACGTCCCCCAGTATTACGGTTAACCCGTTATTAACCCAGCGTGAGTCATCCTTTGTTAACAGTCTTACGAAGGAGACAGCCGTTGCCGGGTTTTTCTGCCATTCCCGCCGGATTTCCGGAACTTGCCATTGTTGTGGTTACTGCGGCCCTGACCGGAGGGCTGTTACTGTATTTCTTTGCGCTGAAATCCGTGCGAACAACACATTCCACCTATGACCTTATTCAGCAGGCAGATCGTAAACCTGTTTTTCTGTTTGATGATGAAACCCTTGCGGATGCCACCCCATCTGCCCGTGAAATGTTGCGTGCGGCCCCTTCCGCCCCCAGCAGCTGGCAGCGGTTGATGGTGTTGCTGTCGCCGCGTTTTTCCACCCTTGAAGATGACATTGCTGATATCGGTGCGCGGGGCGAAGCCTTTGTCGCGGCAACCCGACCTGGGGATACAGGATTATTGCATATTGAATGGTGGGATGGGTTGGTGCGGCTTGAATTGGGGGATGCGCAACAGGTTAAGGGTGATGTCCGTGTTGACGGTCAGTGTCTGCAGGCCAATCAGGATGAACTGGATTTGCTGCGCCACATTTCAGAAGCAAGCCCTGTTCTGGCTTGGCAATTGGCGGGTGATGGCACGCTGATCTGGGCGAATGCGGCTTATATAGCTGTGGCGAACAGTCTTTCTGCTGCGGATCGGACAGGTCTGTGGCCGCCAGCCAAATTCTTGCCTGAACTCTCGGAAAAAGCCCCAGATGGCATGCAGCACCGTTTGGCATTGCGTCCGGAAGACTGTGATCTACCCGGTTTGGGCGCCAAGCCACGTTGGTTTGATTGTCGAAAAACATCGTGGAAAGGCACCACGGTTTGTATCGCCCTCGAAAGCGGGGCCGAAGTGAATGCACGTGCAACGCTGGATGAGTTTGTTCAAACCCTGTCTAAAACCTTTGCGCATCTGTCGGTTGGGCTTGCGGTGTTTGACAGGGCGCGCCAGCTGGTACTGTTCAACCCGGCCCTGACTGATCTGACGGGACTTGATGTTTTGTTTCTGTCACAAAAGCCGGAACTGGTGAGTTTCCTAGATGAATTACGCAACAAGCGCATGATCCCGGAACCCAAAAACTATGCAAACTGGCGTGAACATATCCGGCGACTTGAGGCCAGCGCATGTGATGGTACGTATGAAGAAACGTGGTCACTGCCGTCTGGGCGGACCTATAAAATTATGGGGCGACCGCACCCCAATGGCGCCATTGCCTTTCAGTTTGAAGATATCACGCCCGAAATTACTCTGACACGGCAGTTTCGTGCGGAACTGGAACTGAGCCAAGCCGTGATGGATACCTTGCCGGAAGCTATGGTTGTGTTTTCCGCCGCAGGTACGCTGACGATGTCAAATCGTGCTTATAATATGCTTTGGAATACAGATCCAGGCCGGGGAGTGACGGAAATAACCTGTTCGGATGCATTGTCGCGCTGGGCAGCGGGCACCCGCGCAACAGCTGTCTGGGCGGGTGTTGAAAGCAGCATCTGCCGTTTGCACAACCGCGAAGCCTGGAGCGCAGATGCCCAAATGGAAGACGGTCGCCATCTGTTTATCGAAGTGACCCCAATTGCGGGTGGTGCGACGTTGGTAAAATTCATGACCGGCCAATCTTCGGATGAAGCGGAACACATCTGGAAAACCAGAAGATTGCTAGAATACAGCGACTGAAGCCTTGCAGCGGCTGACACGCAGGGTACAGTTGGCGCATGCAGGATTTGATTACATTTCAATGTCAGTTTATCGATGAAAACCAGACGGCCGATTTTGCCCGTACTCTGGCCGCGCAGCTGCAATCTGGTGATTGTATTCTGTTAGAAGGGCCTGTTGGGGCAGGGAAATCTTTCTTTGCACGGGCTGCTATCCAGTCGCTTTTGGCGGAACCCGAAGATATCCCATCGCCAACCTTTACCCTGGTGCAGACGTATGAAGGCCCCGTCGGTGAGATCTGGCACAGCGATCTTTATCGTCTTAGCCATCCAGACGAGGTCGAAGAACTTGGTCTGGTCGATGCGATGAATGACGCCGTGTGTTTTATCGAATGGCCTGATCGGCTGGGCAGTTACATGCCACAAGGGGCACTGATGTTGCGTTTTGAGACCGGATCAGACATCGGCACCCGAAATTTACACGTGTCATCTACGTCAGAACGCTGGAAATTTTTACAGGACGGAATGTATGCCAATGAAGCGATCTGATGAAATCACATCTTTCCTGAAACAGGCTGGCCTGACAGGCACCCATATCATCCCTCTGGCAGAAGATGCGTCTTCACGGCGCTATTTCAGGGTGAAACGTGACCTTGACACAACGGTTCTGATGGATGCGCCCCGTGAACAAAACCCGTCCCAGGATGATTTCGTGCGTATCGCGTCCTGGCTGACAAAATCAGGTCTTAGTGCCCCGGAAATCCTGCATGCAGACCTGGAAAATGGCTTTGTACTGTGTGAAGATCTGTCTGACGCTGTATTCGCCCGTGAAATTGACGCGGGACGACTGGAAAAGAAAGCCGCGTTCGAAGCCGCATCTGATATGTTGTTGCACCTTCACCGGCAGACGCCCCCTTCGGGGCTGACCACATATACCCCCCGAAATATGGGGGAAATGATCAGCCCTCTGTTTGAATATTACATGCGACGTGGCACGCGTGATTTTGATGCGGAAAATCAGATTTGTCATCTTCTGGAAACTGCCCTTACCGACAGTTGGTTGGGGGAACCGGTTACCATTTTGCGTGATTTTCATGCAGATAATCTGATCTGGCTGCCGGAACGTGATGGGCATAAACGTATTGGCCTGCTTGATTTTCAGGACGCGGCCATTGGGCATGTCGCCTATGATCTTGTTTCGCTTCTTTTTGATATTCGCAGAGATACGGATCCAGAACTTGCGGAACAGATCATCACCAGGTTTGCACAGAAATCCGACCTACCCCAGGACAGATTCCGCGCGGCCTGTGCAGCGCAATCTGTGCAGCGCAATTTACGCATTCTGGGGATCTTTTCGCGCCTCGCATCGGAACGCAATAAGCCGGGCTATCTTGCGCTTCAGCCTCGTGTCTGGGCGCAATTGCTGACAGATCTTGACCATCCTTCCATGGCAGCTCTGATAGACGCGGTTCTGACAATGGTGCCCGCGCCGGATGCAAATAAGGCCGATCAATGACAAAGACCTTCCCCCTGATGATTTTCGCCGCCGGGAAAGGCACCCGTATGGGCGTTTTGACCCGCAATTGCCCTAAGCCGCTGGTGCGTGTGGGGGGCAAACCCCTGATCGACCATGCGCTGGATACAATCCGCAATGCGCCAGTGTCGCGGGTGGTGGTGAACACGCATTATCTGGGGGCCATGTTGGAAGATCACTTGCGTGATCATGATGTTATAATTTCCGATGAAAGTGACGCGCTTCTGGAAACTGGGGGCGGATTGCGAAAGGCGGGTGATCTGCTGGGACAGGATACCGTGTTTACTATGAATTCCGATGCGGTTTGGGATGGTCCTGATCCCTTGACATGTCTTGCACAGGCTTGGGATCCGTCGCGGATGGATGCGCTTTTGCTGCTGTTAAAGCCCGATCAGGCCCTTGGGCACAAAGGGAACGGTGATTTTATCCTTGCAGCGGATGGGTCATTGTCGCGCGGCCCGGGTATGGTTTATTCGGGTGCCCAGATTGTGAAAACAGCGCCATTGAATGCGATCGAAGAACAGGCTTTTTCGCTGAACGTTCTCTGGAATCAGTATGCAGAGAAGGGCCGGTTGTTCGGGGTGCATTGGTCGGGGAAATGGTGTGATGTGGGGCAACCTGAAAGCATTCCTTTGGCAGAAACAATTCTGAACACATCCGATGTTTGACCCCTCTGACACGCCCCGCATTTTCGCCCTGCCTCCGGGTGTGGATTTCTCTGCCGGCCTGGTTGAAGGTCTGAAGGCGCGCTGGCCTGCGGATAATCCGCTGGCGGTGCCCCAGACAGAGGTTTACCTGAACACACGGCGCAGTGCGCGCAAATTACGGGATCTATTTGATACAGGTCCGGCCACGCTGTTGCCCCGGATTAAAACGCTGGATGCGTTTTTCAGCACGGGGCCTGTTGCGGGTGAAGATCGCGATATTGCGCCCCTACGTAAACGTTTGGAAATTGCGCGTCTGGTGCAGGCCCTGATCGAACAATCACCTGACCTGGCACCCCAGTCAGCGGCGTTTGACCTGGCCGAAAGCCTTGTCACCCTATTTGACGAAGCTGCGGGCGAAGGTGTGGATCCCGCAGATATTTTATCCCTGGACCTGACCGATCAGTCGGGTCACTGGGCGCGGGCGCAGCAGTTTCTTTCGCTGGTCAGTGGATATTTCGAAACCGCAGGCGCTGGACAGGAAGACCAGAACCGACAGGCCGCGCACAAGCTTGTTCTGGCTTGGCAGACATGCCCGCCGGATCACCCTGTTCTGATCGCCGGATCTACGGGATCCCGGGGCACCACGCATCTGATGATGGAAGCCGTGGCGCGTCTGCCTCAGGGGGCGATCATCCTGCCGGGTTTCGATTTTGACATGCCGGACAGTGCATGGAAATCCCTTTTAAAAGAGGGTGTGGGGGAAGATCATCCACAGTATCGCGCGCTTGCATTGATGAATTCGCTTGGGGTCCGGCGTGAACAGGTTCTGCCTTGGTCTGACTGTCATATTCCAGCGCCATCCCGCAACCGCCTGTTGTCTCTAGCCCTGCGACCGGCACCCGTGACGGATCAGTGGCGGAAGGATCAAACACCGGCGGACGATATTGCCCGTGCCTGTGAAAATGTGACACTTCTGGAAGCGCAAGACAGCCGATCAGAAGCCGGTGCAATTGCGCTGGGCATGCGTGCGGCTGTTGAAGATGGAAAAACCGTGGCCTTGGTCACGCCGGATCGTCAGTTGACGCGTCGGGTGTCGGTGGCGTTGTCCCGCTGGGGGATCGAAGCGGATGATTCCGCAGGTCGCCCGCTTCACCTATCCGCGCCTGGCCGTTTCCTGCGTCAGATTGCATCTCATTTTGGGCGCAAACCCGAAGCCAGTGATTTGCTGGCCATCCTCAAGCATCCCCTTGTGGCAACCGGGGCGCAAGACCGGGGGCTGCATCTGTTGCACACCCGTGAATTGGAACTTTGGATCCGTCGAAAAGGCATGCCCTATCCGACAATCGAAGATCTGCAGATCTGGGCCGCGCAGTTGAAAACTGATGATGCGCAGGCCTGGGTCAATTGGATTTTTGAGGCTATTTCAGATCTTTCTGATATGCAGATGGGGTCTGTGGAAACCTATGTCCAGACGCTTTTACAAAGCTGCGAAACCCTGTGTGGTGGTGTCGGTTGTGATGGCAGCGGAGAGCTTTGGGAAAATATCGCAGGCCGCGAGGCACGCAAAGTGACGGATCAGCTTGTGGCGGCGGCGGACGCGGGCGGGCATCATAGCGCACAGGAATTTTCTGCACTTTTGCTGTCCCTTCTGCAAGCTGGTGAATTGCGCAGTGCCGTAACGCCAGATTCCCGTGTGATGATCTGGGGCACGCTAGAAGCGCGTGTGCAGACGGCCGATATTGTGATCCTAGGTGGGCTGAACGAAGGTGTCTGGCCTGGGCAACCTGCGCCCGATCCGTGGCTGAACAGAAAGATGCGCAAAGATCTGGGCTTGCTGTTGCCCGAACGCCGTACGGGTTTGGCGGCCCATGATTTCCAACAGGCTGCGGGTGCCGCAGAAATCTGGCTGACGCGCTCGATACGCGATGCGTCTGCGGAAACGGTGCCGTCGCGCTGGTTGAACCGGCTTGTGAATTTGCTGACGGGCCTGACAGAAAAAGACGGCCCCGCCCTTCTGGATCAGATGCGGACACGCGGTGCGCAGTGGACCCGTCTGTTACAGGATTGGGATTGCGCCCTGCCCGTCTGTGATCCTGAACCCCGGCCGTCGCCACGTCCGCCTGTGGACCAGCGGCCAAAGGAATTGCCTGTCACAGCCATTCAAAAATTGATCCGTGATCCTTATGCGATTTATGCGCGCTATATTTTGAATTTACGCCCGCTGCGACCCATTCAGCAATCCGCAGATGCCCCTCTGCGTGGCACGGTTATTCATGAGATCCTGCAGCAGTTTATTGAAAGCGGTGATCTGTCTGAAGATGCGTTCTTTGCGACGGTTGATCACGTTCTGCAATCCGAAGCACCCTGGCCAGCTGTACAACGTATGTGGCGGGCAAAGCTGCTGCGTGTGTCTGATTGGTTTCTGGAAACGGAACGTCTTCGCCAGACGATCGCCGCCCCCCATCTGTTTGAAGAAAAAGGTCGCGTGACGCTGGAAAATCCGGATTTCACCCTAACATGTCGCACGGATAGAATTGACCGACGTGACGATGGGCAGATCCGGATCTTTGATTACAAAACCGGCAGCCCACCGTCAAAAGATCAGCAGAAACATTTTGACAAACAACTGCCCCTGCAGGCTGCGATGGCCGAACGTGGAGCGTTTAAAACCCTGGGGAATGTGCCCATTCTGGATGTGGCATATATCGGTCTTGGGTCATCACCGGTTTTTGCCCCGGTGCAGCTTGAAGATCCGTCGACCGATGAAATCTGGGATCAGTTCTGTCAGTTGATTGATGCTTGGATGCGCCCGGAACGCGGTTACCTGTCCCGGCGCGCCATCGAAGGTCAGCGATTTGACGGGGATTACGATCATCTTGCGCGTTATGGTGAATGGGATACGACTTCGGCCCCGGTAGAAGAGGATCTGTCATGACCCAGCCCGATGCCGCAACACTTGCGCAGATCCGCGCCGCAAACCCAGAAAGTTCAGTCTGGCTGGCGGCGAACGCTGGCTCTGGTAAAACGCGGGTTCTGACCAACCGTGTTGCCCGACTGTTGCTGGATGGTGTGGATGCGCAGCATATTCTGTGTCTGACCTATACCACGGCTGCGGCGACCGAAATGCAGAACCGCCTATTTCGCCTGTTGGGCGGCTGGGCGATGCAGGATGACGCGGGGCTGCGCCATGATCTGCAACAACTGGGCCTGGAAACGCAATTAGATGGCGATGTTCTAGGGCGTGCGCGTCGCCTGTTCGCTGGGGCAATTGAAACGCCTGGTGGTCTGAAAATTCAGACAATCCATTCGTTTTGCGCATCCCTTCTGCGACGTTTCCCGCTTGAAGCCGGGGTATCCCCGCAGTTTCAGGAAATGGACGAACGCGACGCCAATATGCTGCGTGAAACTGTGACTGATGCCATGGCTAGCGGGCCTGATATGATCTTGGTGGATCGCCTGGCGGGCCAGTACACCGGTGAAGATTTCACGCGCCTTACCCAGGAAATTGTCAAACATAAATCACAGTTTTCCCCTGCCCCTGATGCCAGCGCCATTCGTGCGGCATTTGATCTTGATCCGGGGGACAGTCTTGAAAAACTGCTGGATGATACGATTGATAGTGGTGACGCAAAACTGTTGCAGGATGTGATGCCGTTGTTTGCGAAAGGGTCTGCAACAGATCAGAAAAATGCAACCATTCTTGCCGGGCTGAATGCCAATCTGATCAGCGCGCGTGATATTGGTGTTCTGGAAAAATTGTTTCTGACCGGCAAAGCCGCCAAAGCACCGTTTACCGCCAAAATTGGTTCGATCCCGACAAAGAAAACCCAGGCGGTGCTGGGGTCTTTGCTGGATCCCCTGAATGAACTGATGGAACGGCTTCAGGACAATCGCGAACGTCGCCTGAACCTTCTGGCAGCGGATCGCAGCCAGATTCTATGTGATTTCGCCACGGTGTTTATTCGTCGTTACGAAGCGCAGAAACTACGTCAGGGTAAGCTTGATTTTGACGATCTGATCCTCAAGGCACGTGATCTGTTGCGTGATCCGCTTGTGGCGCAATGGGTGCTGTTCCGGCTTGATGGCGGGGTCGATCATATTCTCGTAGATGAAGCCCAGGACACAAGCCCCGCACAATGGGATGTGGTCGAAGCGCTTGCACAAGAATTTACTGCGGGTGAAGGCGCACGCAGCGATATTGCGCGGTCTCTTTTTGTGGTTGGGGATGAAAAGCAGTCGATTTATTCCTTTCAGGGGGCCGATCCCGCCAGCTTTGATCGCATGCGTCAGGAATTTGGCGGACGCCTAAGGGCTGCGAATATGGCGTTTCAAAGCATGCAGTTGGCGCATTCGTTCCGGTCTGCCCCGGCCATTCTGCGCGCGGTGGATGTCACGTTCCGGCCCGAAGGCCTGAACCATCAGACGACGGATATGACGCATATCGCGTTCAAAGGTGAAATGCCGGGGCGGGTTGATCTATGGCCTGTGGTGCCTAAGCCTGACAAAGAAGATCCCTCGGCCTGGTATGAACCGGTGGATAAGCTGGCACGTAACAGTGAAATCGTTGTGTTGGCACGGGGCATTGCACGCCAGATTTCAGATATGTTGCAAAACGCATCCATCCCGCAGGAAATCGGTCATTCCGGCCAATATAAGATGCGTCCTGTCGAACCGGGGGATTTTCTAATCCTTGTGCAGGGGCGTCAGGCATTGTTTCACGAAATTATCGCCGAATGTAAGGCGCATAAACTGCCAATTGCCGGTGCAGATAAGCTGAAAATTGGGGCGGAACTGGCGGTGAAAGATATTCGTGCCCTTCTGTCCTTTCTCGCTACGCCGGAAGATGACCTGTCGCTGGCCTCTGCTCTGCGCTCTCCGTTGCTTGGCTGGAGTGGCGCTGATCTGCACAAGCTGGCGCAACCTCGTCGCAAAGGTGAATTTCTTTGGCAGGCGTTGCGGGCCGAAGACAGCCATTCTGTCACCCGTGATGTTCTGTCGGATCTGTTGCGCGAGGCGGATTTTCTGCGCCCCTGGGATCTGATCGAACGCATTCTGACAAAATTTGATGGCCGCCGGAAACTGATCGCGCGTCTTGGGCAAGAAGTCGAAGATGGGTTAGATGCGCTTCTGTATCAAGCTGAGGCCTATGAACAGACCGCGGTTCCATCGCTGACTGGATTTCTGAACTGGCTGGACAGCGGCGATATCACGATCAAACGTCAGCCTGATGGTGCCGGCAACCGTATTCGGGTGATGACGGTGCATGGGGCCAAAGGGCTTGAGGCGCCGATTGTTATTTTGCCGGATACAGCGTCCCGCAAAAATGATGTGCGTGAGGAAATCCTGAACATCTATGGCGCGCCGATCTGGAAACCCGGATCAGACGTTATCCCGGATCTGGCCCGCGATGCCCGTGATGCTATTGCGCAGCGTCAGCTGGAAGAGAAAGATCGCCTTCTTTACGTGGCTATGACGCGGGCTGAAAAATGGCTGATCGTGGCTGGTGCCGGGGATGTGGATGGATCGAACACCAGTTGGTACAGGCAGGTGGAAAGCGGCATACAACATGCTGGTGCGGTGGAATGTGATTTTGAAAATGGCCTAGGATTGCGTCTTGAAAGTGGTGTCTGGGGACGGGCGGATCCGAAAGAAGATGTACCAGAAACGCCCATTGTAACAAACACCTTTCCCCAGTGGATAGATGCCAAACCATCCCCCTGTCCTGCGTCTTTGCGCACGGTTTCCCCCTCTGATCTTGGGGGGGCAAAAGTGCTTGCCGAAGTCCTGGATGGCGAGGGTGATAAGGACCAGGCGATGCTATACGGCACCTTGGTGCACCATCTACTGGAACATCTTCCGCCCCTTGCCGGGTCTGAACGTGCAGCGCATGCACAGGGGCTTTTGCTGGAATGGACGGATGTTGATGAAACGGTGAAAAACATGGCCATGGCTGAGGCGCTGGATCTGTTGCAGATCCCTGCCCTGTTTGATGTGTTTTCTCCGGAAACCCAGGCCGAAGTTGCATTGTCGGCAGATCTGCCTGATGGGCAGCGGCTGCATGGCATCGTCGACAGGCTATTGCTGCGCGACGGGCGCGTGACGGCGGTTGATTTCAAGACAAATCGTCTTATTCCGGTCACCGTGCAGAACGTTCCTGAAGGTCTGCTGCGTCAGATGGGTGCCTATGCCCATGCCCTGTCGCAGATTTTTCCAAAGCATGAGATCGACACTGCAATTCTCTGGACGAAGTCCGGTGAACTTATGCCACTACCTCACGATCTTGTGTCTGGGGCATTTGATCGGGCCGCCTTCCCTTGACGCCAGGGGGGGGCGTCCTTAGGTTCCTGTCAACTTTGATTTGTTCTCCAGGAGTTTGAGACATGGCAACCGTAGCAGTCACCGACGCGACCTTTGATGCAGAAGTAAAAGAATCCTCAGTTCCAGTTGTTGTGGACTTTTGGGCAGAATGGTGTGGCCCATGTAAGCAGATCGGCCCGGCACTGGAGGAACTGTCCGCTCAATATGACGGTCAGGTGAAAATCGTCAAAGTGAACGTGGATGAAAACCCGAATTCACCCGCACAAATGGGCGTTCGCGGCATCCCGGCCCTGTTCATGTTCAAAGACGGCGCAGTTGTGTCCAACAAGGTTGGTGCAGCCCCAAAAGCGGCGCTGGACAGCTGGATCAAAGAAAACATCTGATCCCGTCAAGTCTTACAGAAAAGCGCCTTCGGGCGCTTTTTTTGTGCCCGCTTCAGATCCGGTTATAGATCCCAGCCACGCAACTGAAGTGTTTCGATGATTTTATCTTCGGTTTCAGGGCGGCCAGCGTTGATCGACATAATTTGCAGAAACCAATAGATGTATTCTTCATATGCCGGGCGATGTGATGGCAGGCGTTTGAAGGCTTCTTCCGCGCCAAGTTCACCGACATTCAACGCGATATGATGAAAATCAATCTGCCCGAACAACACCGCAGGTTTGCGCCAGAAATAGCCGGAAAATGCGATGGCAGAATTCTGTGTCACCACGCATTCACATTCAGGCAGCAAATCAGCGGGTGATTTGTTTTCATGCACCGCAAAACGTGGGTAATCATCCACCAGTTCTGACAACAATTCAAAATCATGGGCAGAATAATCTTCACCCGGATGCAAGGTGGCGATGACAGGTTTCTTGGGCCCGTATTTCAGGGTCTGGCGGATCATATCAATGGGTGAACAGGATTGAAAACTGCGCTTTTCCTGCAAACGGCCCTGCAAAGGCATGTAAATATAGCCTTGGTTTTTCGCCTTGGTCCAATCCCCGAACCATTTGTTGCGCCACTGATATGTGAAATCCCAGGCTTTATCTGAATCGATCGTTTTTGGATCAAATTCGGCCTTTGCAACAGCCCATTCCCAACGGGCAGCAGAGTTTTCGATTTGCCAGAAAGGCTGAAAATAAACCCGGCGCATGGTTAGTGCGTTTTCGTGATGAGGGTCATCCATGTGAAAGAGGGAATAGCCCTTGCGCGTGCGAGATTTCAGAAGGTTATGGTCATTGTTTGCGCAAAATTCGACAGTCAGCCCGCGGCGTTCGACTGCATTTTCGAGACGTCTTAGAAAGTTGTGTTTTCCGGCTTTGGCAGCCTCGCGGATGCTTTTCCCCAGATAGACCCGCAATTTTTTGCCCATAACCCATGCTCTCCGTAACAATCTGGTCCTGAAAACCCCTTGCGGCTTGCCTAGCACACCCTCATATAGAAATGAAGCAGGTGGAGGTACGAATGGCTGATAGTGAATTTCCAGGTTGGCATGGCACCACAATTATTGGTGTCAAAAAAGATGGCGAAGTCGTTATTGCGGGCGATGGTCAGGTGTCCCTTGGGCAGACCGTGATCAAAGGAACCGCACGCAAGGTGCGTCGCCTGTCGCCAGGTGGCTATGATGTCATCGCCGGGTTTGCCGGTTCCACGGCGGATGCTTTCACATTGCTGGAGCGTCTAGAAGCCAAGCTAGAAGCGACCCCTGGTCAGCTGCAGCGTGCCTCGGTTGAGCTGGCAAAAGACTGGCGCACTGACAAATACCTGCAAAAGCTTGAAGCCATGTTGATCGTTACAGACGGGCGGGATCTTCTTGTGATCACAGGCGCTGGCGATGTTCTGGAACCAGAGCACGAAGTTGCCGCCATTGGGTCGGGCGGTAATTTTGCTTTGGCAGCGGCGCGTGGCATGATGGACAGCGACAAGGATGCAGAAACTGTGGCGCGAG
Organism: Halocynthiibacter sp.; assembly: GCF_049608145.1. NCBI lineage: Bacteria > Pseudomonadati > Pseudomonadota > Alphaproteobacteria > Rhodobacterales > Paracoccaceae > Halocynthiibacter > Halocynthiibacter sp. Next base: position 305 of record NZ_JBMYXF010000060.1, on the reverse strand, counting down.
ACGCCATGGCAATTGCAGCCGATATCTGTGTTTACACCAATGGACGCCTGACCGTTGAAAAAATCAGCGGCTGATTAAGTTAGATACAGGACACATAACCAGAAAGACGACAGCTGCCCTCTACTAACTGCGACCATTATAACAGTTCTATTTTGGTAATGTTTATGTGCCCCTGAGCCTGACATCCCTGATCTGTAAATGGTACTGGGTTGCTGCGACACTGAAGCCGGATGAAACGATGCGATGAACTGAAATCGCAACGCTGGTGATCGGGTGTCACGGATTTCCATCGGAAAGCTTGTTAA
>NZ_JBMYXF010000059.1:0-16530 GCF_049608145.1 Halocynthiibacter sp. | reverse complement strand
GCATGGAATGCGTCACTATCACCACACTGAAGCGTGTGCGCAGTTCATCTATCAGTTCTTCAACCTGAGCAGTTGCAATCGGATCAAGCGCGGAACAGGGTTCATCCATCAGCAGAACTTCTGGTTCGGTGGCCACAGCGCGTGCAATACACAGACGTTGTTGTTGACCACCTGACAGGCCAGTGCCCGGGGCGTGCAGGCGATCTTTGACCTCATCCCAAATTGCACCACGACGCAGAGATTTTTCAACGATATCATCAAGATCCGCTTTGTTCTTCGCGAGACCGTGAATGCGCGGACCATAAGCGACATTGTCATAAATCGACTTCGGAAACGGGTTGGGTTTCTGAAACACCATACCCACTTTTGCGCGCAACTGCACCGGATCAACCTTTGGATCGTAAATGTCTTCACCATCCAGCAAGATCTGACCGCTGACCCGGCAGATATCAATCGTGTCATTCATCCGGTTCAAAGTCCGCAGGAAGGTGGATTTGCCACACCCCGACGGGCCAATAAACGCCGTGACGGTTTTATCTTCGATCTCGACATTCACGTCTTTAATCGCATGGGTGTCGCCATAATGGACCTGAACACCATTGGCAGAGATTTTGCTCTCGGTCACTGTCGTGGCCCCTTCTGTAATTCGCATATCATTCATTGTATCTGCTCCCGCCCCTTACCAGCGACGTTCAAACCGGCGACGCAACATGACCGCGACGGCATTCATTATTATCAAGAAGATCAGCAGGACGATAATCGCACCAGACGCCCGTTCAACAAAGCCCGCATCTGCACGTTGTGTCCAGTTGTAAACCTGCACAGGAAGCGCAGACGCCGGATCAAAGAACCCCTCTGGCGGGGCTGCTGGATATTCCTTCACAAAGGCCACCATGCCGATCAGCAGCAAAGGTGCGGTTTCGCCCAAGGCCTGTGCAAGACCAATGATCGTACCTGTCAGAATACCTGGGGCTGCCAAAGGCAGGACATGGTGAAACACAGATTGCATCTTAGATGCCCCAACCCCAAGGGCCGCATCCCGAATGCTGGGCGGCACCGATTTCAAGGACGCCCGCGTTGCGATGATGATTGTTGGCAGGGTCATCAGGGTTAACACCAGACCGCCCACGATGGGTGCTGATTGGGGAAGCCCACCAAAGTTGATGAAGATCGCAAGACCAAGGATACCAAACACGATGGAAGGCACCGCTGCAAGGTTGGAAATATTCACCTCAATCAGGTCAGTCCAGCGGTTGGTGGGCGCAAATTCCTCAAGGTAGATCGACGCCGCGACACCGATGGGCAATGCAAGGCATAAGACCACGATCATCATATAGGCTGACCCCAAGATCGCCACGCCAAGACCTGCAGCTTCGGGGCGTTGGTCTGAGGCATCAGGAGATGTGAGAAAAGCAAAGTTAAAGCGTTTCTCAAGGTTACCACCTGCTGCCAGAAGATCTGCAAGATCAAGCTGTTCCGGACTAACGTTACCATCAAGGCGCGCGAATTCACGATCAACACGCCCCTTCATATACCCATCGATCCGACCATTGGCGAGCATCTCAATTTCAATTGTCGTGCCTACAATTTCCGGGTTGGCCAAGACAAAATTGCGCAACTGAGCCGCCGCTTCTTTTGAGATAATCGCGCCCATATCCTTGGGCTTCATGCCTTCCGGCATCACCCAACCCAATTCATCGGCACGGGCCACAACAGCCGCGCGGATCAGGGGGCTATAGCCAAAGGTTGAAACAGATTTCATTTCCTCCGGGTCGCGATTGCCCTGCTTGTCCAGCTTATCTGCTGGAAGCTCCACCTGCAGCGTCACATAAGTTTGCTGAAATGCACCGGATCCGTTGCCCAGCACCGAAGACAGCAGCACGATCAGGGCAAGAACCCCGATTGCAATCGCTGTCAGACCATAGGCACGAAAGCGTTTCTCGGCGGCGTTACGGCGACGAACATTGTCAGTGACCGTATAAAGGGATGAGTGTTGAGTATTGGTACTCATTCGTATTGCTCCCGGTATTTGCGCACGATGTAAAGCGCAAGCACGTTAAGACCCAGGGTGATGACAAACAGCGTCAGCCCCAGTGCAAAGGCCACCAGTGTTTCCGGGGCCGCAAAATCGGTATCACCTGTCAACTGGCTGACGATACGGGTGGTGACGGTGGTCATGGCTTCCAGCGGATTAATCGCCTCAGCCAGGCCTTTATCAAGCTGCGCCGCCGCGGCACCGGCCCCCATCACAACAATCATGGTTTCCCCGATTGCACGTGACGTTGCCAAAAGAACTGCGCCAACGATGCCGGGCAATGCGGCCGGAACAATCACCTGACGGATGGTTTCGGATTTAGTTGCCCCAAGTCCCAATGATCCATCCCGCAGAGATTGCGGAACCGCGTTAATGATATCGTCAGACAAAGAGCTTACAAAAGGGATCAGCATGATGCCCATCACAAGCCCGGCAGTCAGAACAGAGTCGGCCCCACCACTGAACCCAAGGGGTTGTGCGAAGTAATCCCGCAATGCCGGCCCGACAGTCAGTAGCGCAAACAGGCCATATACAATGGTTGGAATACCCGCGAGGATTTCGATCAGTGGCTTCGCAACCGCACGCAAATGTGGTCCTGCATATTCGGACATATAGATTGCTGCGAACAATCCGACGGGCACAGCCACCAGCAAAGCAATCAATGAAATATACAAGGTTCCCCAGAGAAGCGGCAGGATACCAAGGGCGGAATCTCCTCGGAAATCAGGCGCCCATTTAATGCCAAAGAAGAAGCTTGTTGCTTGGTACTGGCCGAAGAAGTTCCAAGTCTCAAACAACATCGACATGACGATGCCTACAGTTGTCAGGATCGCAATCGACGCAGCCCCAATCAAAAGGCCCAGCACAGCTTTTTCAACAATATTGCGAGCGCGAAAATCTTTCTGGCTACGCGACCAAGCGTAAACCGCACCGATCAAAGCAAAAAGCAATACAATGCCCGTCATGAAAGACGATCCACGTTTCGCAGACATACGATATTTCTGAGCAGCAAGCAGAACCTGAGGCTGTACATCAGACCCAAGTGCAACACCAGCTTCAGCCAGACGTTCACGCAGGCCGGCGCTGGCGACAGTTGAATTCGCCTCATTGGCACTCATGGCGCCCTGCCCGACAGCGATATCCAGACCAGAAGCAATCCGACGTACATCGGACATTACTAGACCGCGTGTGGTGCCTTCTTCGATCGTGCTGCCAGGTATCAGTTGTGACGCCTGGCGTTCCACCAGCAGGGGCTGAACAATCAGCCAGAGTGCAAGAACAGCAAGCGATGGCACCAAGGCGGTAAGTGCCGCGTTCGCACCGTAGTAATTCGGGAGAGAATGCAGGATACGACTGTCGCCACCTGCAGAGGCCAGAGCCCGTGCGCGCGCAGCAATAAAGCCGACTGTCGCAATGGCAAAAACCGATAAAATTATCCAGAGGAGAGGCATGAGCAGCAGCCGGGTATCTGAGGGAATGGGTGCTGATCCCCGCGCAATCGGGGATCAGCATGATGATGCTAGACTGGGCTTACTGGCCAGCAGCTGAAACTGCAGACTGCGTGTCAGCAAGTTCCGGATCGGAAACAAGGCCGTATTCTGCCAGAGGACCATCCGGGCCTGCAATTTCGTCAGATACGAAGAATTCAGCGTATTCTTTCAGACCAGGGATCACATCGATGTGTGCCGCTTTGATGTAGAAATACAGCGGACGTGACACCGGATATTCGCCGGTTGCGATGCTTTCTGTCGAAGGCACAATCCCACCCATTGGTGCAACCTGCAGCAGGGATGTGTTGTTTTCGTAGAACGCGAGGCCAAAAATACCGATGCCATGTGGCGTGGACACGATACGTGCCAGTGTTTCAGTATAGTCACCGTCGATATCAACAGAACGGCCATCTGTACGCAGTGCAATACAGGCTTTTTCTGCAGCTTTACCGCGTGCTTTATCTGTGTCGCCTTCAGCAGCCGCCAGATACACGTCGTAGTCACCGATTGTCTCACAACCCGCCAGGATCACTTTATCTTCGAACACTTCACGCGTTCCGTGCTTGGTGCCCGGGATAAACGCCTGAATTTCCTGTGCCGGAAGATCCGGGTTTACTTCATTCCACATGGTGTATGGGTTATCAACCAGCGCACCATCCACAACGATCTGTGCAGACAGGCCAAGGTACCAGTCACGCGGCTGGAATTCAAAGCTATTGCCATTGATGTCAGAGGCAAAAACAATGCCGTCATAACCGATGCGAACTTCGACGATTTCTTCGACGCCATTGAAAATACATTCTGTACGTTCGCTGTCTTTCATCGCACGTGATGCGTTTGCAATATCGATGGTGCCTTCGCCGACACCTTCACAGAACCGTTTCAGGCCTGCTGAAGAACCGCCTGATTCCACAACCGGTGTCGGGAAATCAAAGTTTTCGCCAAATGCTTCGGCCACAATAGCGGCATACGGCAGAACGGTAGAAGAACCAGCAACCTGAATTTGCTCACGAGCAAAAGAAGCGGTGGCGGACACTGCAATGATCGCTGCAGCAGATGCGGTCAATTTCATGAATGTCATATTGGTTTACTCCTGAATGACATGAATGGATCCCTTCCGGGAACTCGAACAATCGAATAGCTCCGTCTGACTATGCTTTTGTGTAGATTTCGTAACAGTTTTATGACGCGACCTGTTTGGTGCGGAAAATCTATAAAAATCAGCAGGTTTGAATGAATGAAATTTTAGGGATTTCGTCACATTTTCAGGGTTTTCGAAATCTATGACACAGGAAGAATCGCATAAATGCAGCGGAAATGCTTCACGTCCCTCACATTGCCACAGTAAATTAACCTGAGTGTACGGCTTAATCCGAAATGTCAGACACCGGATCTGCATCTTGTCGGCGCAAAGTCACTGTAAAGCAGCTGCCTTCGCCAATGGTACTTGTGATACGCATATGCCCACGGTGACGGCTGATGATATGTTTGACGATCGCAAGACCCAACCCTGTCCCGCCCATTTCGCGCGATCTATGCCCATCGATCCGATAAAAGCGTTCCGTCAAACGTGGGATGTGTTCCGCAGCAATTCCTTCACCGCGATCCTGAACACGTATTTTCACGCCTGCATCACGCAGGGATTTGTCCCACGACACAGTTTCAGCACTGACGGTTACAGATTTTTCCCGTCCGCCATATTTCAGCGCATTTTCTATGAGATTGGTGAAAACCTGTTGCAACTGATCCTGGTCCCCAAGAACCAAATCACAGCTTTCAGGTAAGTTCAGCGTCAGGCTACATCCCAGATCTTTGGCAAGAGGTTTTAACACCTGCACGACAGACCGAAGTACCGAGGCAATATCCACACGATCAGTCGGGCGCATGCGTTCATCACCCTCGACTTTTGACAGGGACAAAAGATCTCCCACAAGACGATTCATGCGACTGGCTTCGTTTTCCATGATGCCCAGAAACCGATCCCTTGCAGAAGGATCATCCTTAGCAGCCCCGCGTAGGGTTTCAATAAAGCCAGACAAAGCCGTCAAAGGCGTGCGCAATTCATGGCTGACATTTGCAACAAAGTCGCGTCGCATTTGATTAGCCGTCTGTAAAGCACTGACATCGGTATAGCTGACCAACACACCGGAAAAAATGCCGTTCTCGGTCAGTGGGCCGCATAAAATTTCCCAACAGACTTCCTGCTCTCCGTCCCGACCGACGTAGCGAGTTTCGGATTTTTTACGTTCAGAAAACACATGTTCAATCGCGGCCAACAAAGCCGGTTGACGCAAAACGGTTAAGTAATGGCGCCCCAACAGATTGTCCCCGAGCATCGCTGATGCAGAAGCATTCATTGCCCCAATACGTTCATCCAGTGTGATCGTCACCAGAGGAAGCGGTACTGCATTCAGAATTGCGTTCAGATCTGAGCTATCCATCGATGTGTACTCATTTTGCCACGTAACCTTAAAGGGTAACGGTAAAAAAACCTACGTTAACCACTGCGTATTAATCAGGCGATACATTCAAACCCCCATTTAAAGGGGGCGCGCCAAAATTACATACAGGATAAGCTATAGCGCAGGAATGTATATTATTTGTGTCAGCCCCTTTTGAGGTATCTCATCACCTTTTCATGATGTATTTGCACGGCTTAACCATTTTTTTTTGACAAGACGGTTAAAAAACGGGCTTTATCCTATTTAGATAGTAGTGAGTGAGTCGTTTGTGTATCGGGGAATGGCCCTGCGTAAAAAGGATTTACGACAAGTAATGACCAACACTGTTATCTTAGTAATCGGTGATGTAAAAACCTGGCTTGAACAAGGTCGCCCCCTTCCTGAGGACGACATACTGGTTTTTATTGATTACAATATGTTTTCGGCCGAAACTCTGTTGATTCACCGTCCGGGTATGGTTCTCTCCCCCTTAACATCGCGGGGATTTGATGCCCTAGATATTGCTGCGCGCCTACAGACATTTCGTTTTAAAGGTGCCTATCGCGTCCTTGCACCCAAACTGCCCGATCAGGCCATGATCCGAAATGAGTTGGCTCATCTGGCTCCGGATGTGGATTGTGAATTGATAGAACTTAATCACACGCCAGAACTGCGTTTGGTCTGAAAATCGTTTACCACTTCCGCATAAAGAAAGCTCTGATGAAGTCACACCGGAGCCATTCTATCAGTGGTCCAAAACTGTCAGCCCCTTCAGAAAGCGCTGTGCATTTTTCTGATAGCCTAGGGCGGATGCTTTCAGGCCTTCAACAGCCTCATCTGATAATTGTCGCACAACCTTACCTGGTGACCCAACGACCAGAGACCCATCCGGGATCTCTTTTCCTTCGGTGATCAGCGCCCCTGCCCCGATCAGGCAGTTTTTGCCAATCTTTGCACCGTTCAATACCGTAGCACCCATCCCGATCAGGCTGTTCTCTCCAATCACGCAACCATGCAACATCGCTTTGTGACCAATGGTACAACCCGCACCAATCACCAGAGGAAAACCGATATCCGTATGCAGAACACTGCTTTCCTGAATGTTGGATCCTTCCCCCAAATCAATCAGTTCGTTATCGCCCCTCAATGTCGCCCCAAACCAGACAGATGATCCGACACGCAGGCGAATTTTGCCTATGACATTGGCATCATCCGCGACAAACACATCATCGGAAACCTCGGGCTCTACTCCATCAAGGGCATATAATGTCATGACATTTCCTCGAACTCAGCTTGCAGACCACGGATATGTTCAACCACCCCCGGTTGCTGTTCACGGCGCAGACGTTCAGACGCAACGATGGTCAAAAGTCGTTGTTCCGTGGCATCCAAATCATCATTTACCAACACGTAATCATAGTTAGACCAACGGCTGATTTCATCCCAGCTTTTGCGCATACGTTTGTCGATGATTTCTTCGCTGTCCTGACCACGTCCTTCGAGACGGGCCCGCAATTCTGCAATAGAAGGTGGCAGTAGAAAAATCGACAATGCGTGTTTGCCAAGATCTGTATTGCGGATCTGCTGTTCGCCCTGCCAATCCACATCAAACAAAACATCCTGCCCGGCTTCTACGGCCTCAAGAACCGGGCCCCGGGGGGAACCATAAAAGTTACCAAAAACATGCGCGTGTTCCAGCATCATGCCATCAGTTACATCCCGTTTGAAATCTGCTTCGGTCATGAAATGGTAATCCTGCCCATCAACTTCCCCCACACGGGGCGCACGTGTCGTGGCGGATACAGAGAAGCGAATAGTCGGATCCCAGGCGCGCAAGCGTTTGGACAATGTCGATTTTCCGGCCCCCGAAGGCGAAGACAGGATCATCAAAAGACCCCGGCGCTGGTTGGTGTTCATTGTCTACTCCACATTCTGAATTTGTTCACGCATCTGATCAATCACAGCCTTCAGGTCAAGACCCGTTGCCGTCAGCTCTTTATCTTGGCTTTTTGAACAGAGCGTATTGGCCTCGCGGTTAAATTCCTGCATCAGGAAGTCAAATTTACGCCCGCATGGCCCGGTTTGGCCCAATAAATCGCGTGCAGCTTTGACATGTGTCAGAAGACGATCTGTTTCCTCAGTCACATCAGCACGCACCGCAAGCAACGCCAACTCTTGGGCGATGCGGGTTTCATCCATTGCTTCGCTGTTATCTAATACCCGCGACAAGTTTTCACGCAGGGTCTGTTCCATCTTTGGAAAACGCGCCTTAGCTAAGTCATTCGCCCTGACGGAAAGATCTTCGATCTGATCCAGCTGTGTGGTGATAATGTCCGCAAGCGATAGTCCCTCTGTGGCCCGCATGCGCAGAAAGTCATCAAGAACGCCCTGAAAATCGGACAATAGCATTGCAGTCAGACCTTCGGTATCCGTGACCTCAGGCGCTGTATCAAGAATGCCGCGCATGGCCATCAAATCAACCGAGGTCGGCGCTGCCAACGTAACACCGGCTGAACGGGCCTGAGCTTCCACAACGGCCAGATTTGACAGAACAGTGGCAAGCGCATCCGTGTTGATCTGAACTGCAGACGCCGCTTCGTCGCGCATCAGGCGTAGGTTTAAGGTAACAGATCCCCGCGACAGCACTGAGTTCAGCTTAGATTTCAGCACACGTTCGATATCTGGTAGCCAATCCGGCACTCTAAGGCGCAGATCAAGTCCCCGCGCGTTCACGGATCGTAATTCCCAGGTCCAACTGAAACCATCCTGCGCGCCCTGTCCCGACGCAAAACCTGTCATTGAGTTCATCATCTGGTTAACCATTTCTGAAGGTTTCCCACCAATTTGAGCAAAACTATGCGATGTTAACTTACCAGTAACCATTCTGGTGGCAGGGTTAACAGAACATCACCCTGTAGACAATGTTTCCGGGTTCACAATGGGCCCGACGGACAAGCGAGACGGGCCAATGAAAAAGAAGAACAGCGGGTATGATGACATTATCTCCCTTTCAAACTATCGCGGCCAGATGACCTGGTCTGCACTGAAACATATGGAGGCCTACTGGGAAGGTCTGCGCCATGGTCGCACGGTGCCCCTGCGTACGGATGTTGATCCCCGAGGCATTGAAAACACCCTAGAATATGCGTTTATTCTGGAACGTGTTGCCCCTGGCCTTGCCCGTTTTCGCCTTGCTGGCATGCATCTGGTTGATCTGATCGGGATGGAGGTACGTGGCATGCCTCTGACATCTTTCTTTGTGCCCGACAGCCGCAAGCCCGTTTCAGCCCTGCTGGAAGACGTATTTCAGGGGCCTGAGAAAACCGAATTGCACCTGATTGGGGAATCCGGATTTGGCAAACCCACACTGGAAGGCCGGATGTTGTTGCTTCCGTTGAAAAGTGATCTTGGCGATGTGTCCCGCATTCTGGGATGCCTTGTAACCGATGGAAAAACAGGCCGTACCCCACGACGTTTTGAACTGAAAGACAGTGTTCGCACACAAGTGTTACCAAACACGCCAGTGGTAAAACAACGTCCGGCCCCGCAGCCGGCTACAGGCACGCCATCATATGAACTTCCAACGCCCAAAACACCCGTATCACCCATCCCAGAGAAAGGATTTGCCGAGAATAAACAACCCTTTACCGGCATACCTGGCGTGGCACATCTGCGCCTGGTCAAAAGTGACGATAAAACGGAACGCTGAATAAAGTTACGAGCAGGCACCTGAAACGGGCAGTATTCTAAGGTGCAAAAAGCCGCAACCCCAGGGCAGGAGTTGCGGCTTTTTTTTGTTTTGGATCAGCCTTATACAGCCAGCTGTAGCGCCTTGCGGTTTGCTGACAACTCTTCTGCAATCAAAAAGGCAAGCTCCAGAGACTGAGACGCATTCAAACGTGGATCACAGGCCGTGTGATAGCGGCTGGACAGATCTTCATCGGTCACAGCGCGTACACCGCCAGTGCATTCGGTCACGTCTTTGCCGGTCATCTCAAAGTGCACGCCGCCAGGAACGGTTCCTTCGGCTTTGTGGATGTTGAAGAATTCCTGAACTTCGCGCATCACGCTTTCAAACGGACGGGTCTTAAAGCCAGACGCCGATTTGATAGTGTTGCCATGCATCGGATCACAGGACCAGACCACATTTGCGCCCTCTTCCTGCACGGCTTTCACAAGACGCGGCAGGTGATCACCAACAGAACCGGCACCAAAGCGCGCGATCAATGTCAGACGACCGGCTTCGTTTTCAGGGTTCAGTTTGTTCATCAGAATTTTCAGATCATCCACATCCATCGTCGGGCCACATTTCAGACCAATCGGGTTTTGCACACCGCGACAGAATTCGACATGGGCACCATCAGGCTGACGGGTGCGATCACCGATCCAGATCAGGTGGCCAGAACCCGCAACAGGTTTGCCAGAGGTCGAATCAATCCGGCACAACGCTTCCTCATATTCCAAAAGCAGCGCTTCGTGGGATGTATAGAAATCAACGGTCTGCAGCGTATGTGCACGTTCGCTGTCCACACCTGCGGCTTTCATGAAATCAAGCGTGTCTTGGATGCGATCCGCCATATCACGGTAGCGCGCTGCATTTTCGCCCTGCACAAAGCTTTGCGTCCAAGAATGCACCTGATGCACATCCGCATAGCCACCCTGGCTGAAGGCCCGTACAAGGTTCAGCGTTGCAGCAGATTGCGTGTAAGCCTGCAGCATCTTTGACGGGTTCGGAATACGTGCCGCCGGTGTGAAATCCAGCTCATTAACGATATCGCCACGGAAAGACGGCAGTTCAACGCCATCCACAGTTTCCATTGGCGCAGAACGTGGTTTCGCGAACTGTCCCGCAAGACGGCCTACTTTGACCACAGGCACTTTTGCACCCCAGGTCAGAACCATCGCCATCTGCAACATCACTTTGAATGTGTCACGGATCATGTCTGCAGAAAACTCCGCAAAGCTTTCCGCACAGTCACCGCCCTGCAGCAGGAAGGCATCGCCACGTGAAACATCGGCCAAAGCCGCTTTCAGTTTGCGGGCCTCACCGGCAAAAACCAACGGCGGATAGACCCCAAGCTGTTGTTCTACAGCGTTAAGTGCCCCCTGATCCGGATAATCCGGCATCTGAATCCGGGGCTTGTTGCGCCAGTCAGATTTTTGCCATTGCCGTGTCATTATTTTTGCTCCCGCAAGATTTGTTAAGACCTCCTCTATAAAAGGGCAAATGGGGGCTTGCCAACCGCTGAATTTGCAGGCAGAGGGCGAATTTGGCATAATCCTTACTGGAGAGAGCCGAAACGTCTTGATCCCGGCGCAGTTTCCTGTTTCGGTTTTCTGGTTAACAAGAGGTGAGCCCATGGCAGACATTCCACAGACTATCGAGGTCGATGCTGACGCAAAGCCCCGGCGTTTTGTCTTTGTTTTGCTTGAAAATTTTTCCCTGCTGAGCTTTTCATCAGCGGTCGAAGCGTTGCGCATCGCAAACCGTATGGCCAGCCGTACGATTTATGACTGGGTTCTAATTGGCGAAGGTGGCGAACATGTGTCCTGTTCCGCAGGTGCCCAGTTCACTTTGGATGGCGATCTGGACGAAATGCAGCGCGATGACAGGCTGATCCTATGTGGTGGTCTTGATGTTCAGGCTGCAACGACAAAACGATTGCTAAACTGGGTCCGACGCGAAGCCCGTCGTGGCCCTGTGATTGCCGGTCTTTGTACGGCAGGATATGTTATGGCCCGTGCGGGCCTTCTGGACGGGAAAAAAGCCACCATTCACTGGGAAAACCAAGACAGTTTTGCCGAAGAATTTGACGACGTCGAACTGACCAAATCCGTTTTTGTCATGGATGGCAACCGTTATACCACTGCCGGTGGCACCTCCTCCATCGATCTGATGCTGAAACTGATTGCTTCAGATCACAGTGAAGATCTGGCCAATGCGGTTGCAGATCAGCTGATTTATTCTTCCATCCGGACGGATCAGGATACTCAACGTCTGTCTGTACCGTCCCGTATTGGTGTCCGTCATCCAAAACTATCCGCTGTTATTCAGATGATGGAACAGAATATCGAAGAACCGATTAGCCCATCTGTTCTGGCGAAAGACGTCGGCATGTCCACCAGACAGCTGGAACGCCTGTTCCGCCGCTATCTTAACCGGTCGCCCAAGCGTTATTATATGGAACTGCGTCTGCAAAAAGCACGCAATCTGCTGATGCAAACAGATATGAGCGTGATTAACGTGGCCCTTGCCTGCGGTTTCGCAAGCCCCAGCCATTTCTCAAAATGCTACCGATCCCATTACAATACGACGCCATATCGCGAACGCGGCAGTCGTGCTGTAAGGTTGAGCATCTGACCTGATATCGAATCACAGGCGAGAATCATTTCGCCCGTGATTTTCGCAGGTTCCGGCCCTTCAGTTACCTTCAGATCTTCCGTTTTGATTTGCGACTTTATGCATTCAAAAACAGACATTTACTTTAAGTATAAAGCAGATTGCACACCTTATTTCGCGGATCATGCCCCCATTTACAGCCGCTATTGGGCGGACGGGGTTTCCTTTTGTTTATGATGCGCTAAACTCTGCCTTAATAAAAAATGTCTGATAGGGAGAGACACATGAAAAAGCTGCTTATGGCGACCGCTGCCACCGCAATTATGGGTGCAGGCGCGGCACATGCTGACGGCCACGGCGCAATTAAACTAGGTATTCTGTTCGGCTTTACCGGCCCTATTGAAACCCTGTCCCCACATATGGCAAGCGGCGGCGAAGCTGCTATGGCAGAAGTTAACGCCGCTGGCGGTATCCTGGACGGCCACATGGTAGAAGCTGTGCGTGCGGATTCCGGTTGTATCGACAACGGTCTGGCCACATCCAACGCGGAAAAGCTGATTTCTTCTGATGGCATTTCTGGTCTGATCGGTGCCGATTGTTCCGGCGTAACCGGTGCGGTTCTGCAGAACGTTGCGATCCCAAATGGCATGGTGATGATTTCACCTTCCGCAACATCCCCGGCCCTGTCCACAGCTGAAGACAATGATCTTTTCTTCCGCACCGCACCATCTGATGCGCGCGAAGGCCAGATCCTGTCCGACATCATGATGGAACGTGGCTTCAAATCTGCGGCCCTGACCTACACCAACAACGACTACGGCAAGGGCATCGCGGATTCTTTCGCAGCCGCTTACACCGCAGCCGGTGGTGAGATCACAATTTCTGCGGCCCATGAAGACGGCAAAGCAGATTATTCTGCTGAAATCGGCGCGCTAGCAGCAGCGGGCGGCGACATCTTGGTTGTTGCAGGTTACCTTGACCAAGGTGGTCTGGGCATCATCAATGCATCCTTGGATTCTGGTGCTTATGAACAATTCGCGCTGCCCGGCGGCATGATCGGTGACAGTCTTCCTGAAAACGTTGGCCCTGATTTGAATGGTTCATTCGGTCTGATCGCGGGTGTTGGTGGTGACTCTGCTGAAAAAATGGCGATGATTGGCGAAACAGGCGGCTTTGACAGCACCTCTTCCTTCACATCCGAAACTTACGACGCAGCTGCGTTGTTCATGTTCGCGATGGAAGCAGCTGGGTCTTCCAATGCGGCTGATTACGGCAGCAAGATCATGGAAATGGCGAATGCCCCAGGTGAGAAAATCTATCCTGGCGAGTTGGCCAAAGGTCTTGAGATCATCCGCAACGGCGGCGACATCGACTATGTTGGTGGTTCCGCGGTTGAACTGATCGGTGGCGGTGAAAGCGGTGGTTCCTACCGGATCATCGAAGTTCAGGACGGCGCAAACGTAACCGTTGAATATCGTTAATCTGATCTGATAAAGATCTGAAACAGCCCGGGGTTTTCTCCGGGCTGTTTTTACAGACTGTACCGGGAAAGAACCGGACGACGAATAAGGGGTTACGGGATGATCACCGTAGAGGGGCTTCAGAAAAATTTTGGCGGATTTTATGCCGTTGATGGTGCCAGCCTGAGCATTGCCGAGGGATCCATCACCGGATTGATCGGCCCCAATGGCGCTGGAAAGACCACTCTGTTCAATGTGATCGCTGGCGTTCTTAAACCAAGTGCGGGCCGCGTCACGATGCAGGGCGAAGACATCACCGGCCTGCCCCCGCATGAACTGTTTCACAAGGGTCTGCTGCGCACATTCCAGATCGCCCATGAATTCGAAAGCATGTCTTGCCGCGAAAACCTGATGATGGTGCCTGGCGCGCAATCGGGCGAAACCCTCTGGAACACCTGGTTTGGACGCAAACGCATCGCCAATGAAGAACGCGCCCTGCGCGCCAAAGCCGATGAGGTGCTGGAATTCCTGACTGTGGAACATCTGGCAGACCACAAGGCTGGTCAGATTTCCGGCGGGCAGAAGAAACTGCTGGAACTTGGCCGCACCATGATGGTGGATGCAAAGATCGTGTTTTTGGATGAAGTCGGCGCGGGCGTGAACCGCACCCTACTGAACACCATTGGTGACGCCATCCTGCGCCTGAACAAAGAACGCAACTATACATTCGTCGTGATTGAACACGACATGGATTTCATCGGCCGCATCTGCGACCCCGTGATCTGTATGGCAGAGGGCAAAGTCCTGGCCCAAGGCACGCTCGATGAAATCAAGGCCAACGAACAGGTGATCGAAGCCTATCTTGGTACTGGTCTGAAAAATAAGACAAAAGAAGAGGCCCAGGCATGAGCGAACCCTTCCTCATCGGCGATGGCATGACCGGCGGTTATGGCAAAGGGCCGGATATTCTGCATGACTGCACGATCTCTGTCGACAAGGGCGAAATTGCCGTGATCGTCGGGCCAAATGGCGCGGGTAAATCCACCGGTATGAAAGCCGTTTTTGGCATGCTCAACCTGAACAAAGGTTCTGTGCGGCTGGATGGTGAAGACATCACAAAGCTTTCCCCACAGGATCGTGTGGCCAAAGGCATGGGATTTGTGCCCCAAACCCACAATATCTTCACCTCGATGTCCGTTGAAGAAAACCTTGAAATGGGTGCCTTCATTCGTACCGATGATTTTCGCGACACGATTGAACAGGTGTATGAATTGTTCCCAATCCTCGGCGACAAACGCAATCAGCCGGCCGGCGAACTATCCGGAGGTCAGCGCCAACAGGTCGCTGTCGGACGCGCTTTGATGACAAAACCAACGGTTCTGATGCTGGACGAGCCCACCGCTGGCGTGTCGCCTATTGTGATGGACGAACTTTTTGATCGTATCATCGAGGTTGCCCGCACCGGCATTTCCATCCTGATGGTGGAACAGAATGCCCGCCAAGCGCTTGAGATCGCAGACAAAGGATATGTGCTTGTTCAGGGGCGCAACCGTTTCACGGATACGGGACAAGCCTTGCTTGCCGATCCGGAAGTCAGGAAAAGTTTCCTAGGCGGCTGATGCTATCCAGAACCAGAAATCGCGCAACAGCGCCCGCATAAGAAGGAGATTAGATCAGGCAAGGCGAAAACACATGGGATCTGACCGAAAATATATACGGCCATCTTCACACCATAGCACCACAATATTTGTGCCACATTTTCGCAATATCGACCGTTTCAGAGTTTCCTTCCGTCAATAGTCACTGGTTTCCGTGCACGGCCACTCTGAAACAATGAAAACTGCAGCCACGAAATACGCGTACTGCTTTCTGCTGCCTGACTGGATAAATCTATGAAAAATCTTCTTTTGATCCCGCTGCTCTGCGCTCTGCCTGTTTCTGTACAAGCCAACCCTTTTGCCCCAAGTGGCAGCGACACTATAATCACCTGCGCCTCAGATCTTGACGGCTCAAATGTCGTTCTGACACGCATCGGGGCTTCATTTCAGGGTAAGATTGAAACAACCAACGTCTCTGGCGCTGCCACGATCTTTCCCGGGGTGAATTCACTCACATTTATGCATATCGAAGGACAGAACGTTATGACTTTTGTTGTGCATTTTGATACCCATGCTTACGACCTTTCGATCAGAGGTCCGCATATGGGCAACGATCACGGTACCTGTGGCGATCCGATTGAGGGATAAATGAGAACAAAACGCGTTCATATTCCTGCATCTCGCAGTCACAGTCTGACACGTTCCGATCAGGACCCGTCAGATATCCGGTGCCCCCCCTTTTCGCATCCAGACTGTGAGACAAACTGATGGACCTACTGAACGCGTTTATCGCGCTTGCTAACTTTGTACTTGTGCCGGCCATCGCCTATGGCAGCCAGCTTGCCTTGGGCGCACTTGGTGTCACCCTGATCTACGGCATTTTACGTTTCTCAAACTTCGCCCATGGTGACACGATGGCATTTGGTGCCATGTGTACGATCCTGGTGACCTGGCTGTTTCAGTCCTGGGGCATCAGCCTTGGGCCGCTGCCAACCGCTCTGCTTGCCCTGCCCTTTGGAATAATGGGCACCGTGGCGCTGGTTCTGTTGACGGATCGTGCAATCTATAAGTTCTACCGAAAACAAAAAGCGGCCCCCGTGATCTTTCTGATCGTGTCTTTGGGGGTAATGTTTGTGATGAACGGCGTTGTGCGTTTCATCATCGGC
>NZ_JBMYXF010000058.1:0-17023 GCF_049608145.1 Halocynthiibacter sp. | reverse complement strand
TAGCCATTCCGCAATTTCCGCGTTCTCATCGCTCAACTTGCGCTGATAACGATAGCAGGTCTCGCTGATCCGCTGGCTGGCAGGTGATGTGTGCATCACCGAGAAGCTGGAACGTCCTGCAGGCCAGCGCGCCACGGTTGGTGACCGCTTTCACGGCCATCTCTTTGCGCTGCCCCTCTCGGGACATTGCTGCGCAATACCCTGTCGGGCAATGGACGGCCTTAGCGCCTTTTTTCCAAGAGCTTCCTTCAGCAAGTCGTTTTGCATGCTCATCTCGGCATACATGCGCTTCAGGCGGCGGTTTTCTTCTGCCATCGCCTTCAACTCTGAGATCATCGAAGCGTCCACTCTCGGGATCATGCTACGCATAACCTGTCGTGCAGTGCATGCCGCCAAATTTCGCCCGCCATTTGTAAAAACTGGCGTTACTCATGCCATGTTCGCGGCAAAGATCTGCAACCGGTACACCGCCTTCTGCCTGCTTTAAAATTCCCATGATTTTGGCTTCGCTGTATCGTCTGTTCTTCATCAAAACCTCATCAGATAGTATGCCGAGAAAATTCTACGCATGAACACCACTTATTTCCGGGGGGATTACCGTGGTATGCTGACCTCAAGGGTACGTTTGCAACAGCGACTTTCGAAGCCCCGCTGTCTGATGCTGATGCATCTTATACCTTTCTATATCAGGCGTGGCAACGCGGTATAAAAATGCGTGGATGGTCTTATTGGGACCGTGCGTAAGCGTCATCGCATTGAAGGCCCGATGAGACCTAGGAAGTGGGTGCGATTTTGGGCAGATAAAGACGTTCAACACCAAGGTCGGGAGCGGGCAGTTAGTGTACTTTGCAAAGTCGCCGGATTACCCATCAGAAAGAACATACGCCTATGTCAGCGTACTCTATATTTCTCAGAGAACCACAGTGAGTGACACAATAAACTTTTAAGTAATTCATCTTTGCAAAGGTGAGTTAAATTGTCTAATTGGTAAGGATTAATCCGGTAAGCATGCCTCAAGCTATTAGACGCTAATTATCTTGAGAAGTCATTCATCATGCTTACAAAAGTTCGCTCAGTCATCATAAACTTGCCTATCTCTCGTGCCCTGGTCCTGATTGCATTCATTCCAGTCATGCTATCAGTTGTTTTTGCTGGGACGCTCATTTGGGGGCTTCAGCAAACATCGCGCGAAGCAGCGCGCATTGAAAACCTGGTGATTGGATCAATCGCGTTGAGCAATCTACTTCATGAACAACAAAAAGAACGCGGCGGGACAGCCCTCTTCTTAAGCAGTGATGGCTCCGCATTTAACGCAGAATTAAAGGCGCAACGCCTTTTGACGGATGCGGCTCGGGTTGACTTTGAAAATTGGGTCGAAAACACGGATATCGAAACCGTTGAAGCAGAGCTACGCTTTTCAATCGCTCAAATCCAAACGACCTTGTCAGGCCTCTCCAACATCCGAGAGAACGCGGATGGGTTGCGCATCGAAACGCGTGACGCGCTGCGATATTATACCGGTTCAAATACAAAAATGCTTGAGTTGATCCAGATGGTGGCGACCCTGAGTTC
The DNA here is from genome assembly GCF_049608145.1 of Halocynthiibacter sp. Classification (NCBI taxonomy): domain Bacteria; kingdom Pseudomonadati; phylum Pseudomonadota; class Alphaproteobacteria; order Rhodobacterales; family Paracoccaceae; genus Halocynthiibacter; species Halocynthiibacter sp. The sequence goes on along the minus strand of NZ_JBMYXF010000058.1, from coordinate 15,451 downwards.
AGATGGTGATGTATCGACAGGAGTGACTTCCTTCGCAAACTTTCTAGAAGCGAAGGAACGTGCCGGCATTGAACGTGCCGTTGGGGCTTCCAGCATCGCAAGCGGTGGTTTTACACCTGAAAACATGCAAAAGTTAGTGTCACTTATTTCAAGAGCAGAAACATTTACGGATGTGTTTCTCGCGATAGCGACCCCCACGCAAGTCAGTGCTTATGATGAACTTAATCGCTCCGCCCCTGTGCGCACAATTGAGCGGATGCGTCAGGACATCTTGGATGTTGGTCCCATGGCCGAAATCACAGCTTTTTCTGGCCCCGATTTTTTTGCAGCACAAACGGCACGTATCAATTTGCTCCGCGAGTTTGAGCAAACGCTCTCAAATGATCTCGTTAAGCTCGTAGAACAAATCCGATCCGACGCAACCGTACAGAAATACACGGTGTTGGCGATTGCAGCTTTCTCTTTGATGATCGTCACAGCTGCCATCGCAATGTTCATTACTGCCACCAAATCAGGATTCAACGGGGTTGTGCAAGCTGCACAAAAGATGGCCTCGGGAGATATGGAAACCCAAATCCCTGTGGCCTCTCGCAATGAAATCGGCGATGTCGCAACTGCTTTATCTGTTTTCAAAGACAGTATCCTTGAAGCAAGGGAAGTCGAAAAAGATACCCGTCTAAAAGAAGAAGCTGCACTGGCGGCGAAAGCTGAAGAAAAAGAAAAGCAACGCCGAGAAAAAGAAGCTGAGCGCGCTGAGAAAGCCAAGATAGCAGAAGAGACACGTGCGCGTGAATTGCAAGCCGCCCATGAAATTTCCGAGATGGTTGCAGCATGTGCGAAAGGCGACTTCACTCAAAGATTGGACCTTTCCGACAAAGAGGGTGTCTTCGCAGAGATGTGCAAAGGCCTAAATGACATCGGTGAGATGACCGATGGAACCTTGCAACATGTTAAGGATGCTCTTTTCTCCCTTGCAAATGGCAACTTAACCGTGCGGCTCAGCGGGGAATTCCCTGGAATTTTCGAAGAAATAAGCACATCTGTCAACAGCACAGGCGTTAGCCTTTCAGAGATCGTAGGCCAAATTCACGGCAGCAGTGGTACTATTGAATCCGCAACAGGTGAGTTAGCCTCCGCGACCAAAGATCTCGCGACACGAACGGAAAGAAACGCAGCGACTTTAGAAGAGACTTCAGCCGCAATTGTTGAACTCTCTGAATCTGTGGACGCAACGTCTGACACGGCAGCCCAAGCCAGCCAAGCGTTTCAAGAAATTCAACATGAAACACAGACAGGTAATGCGGTTGTTGACGAAGCTATCCAAGCTATGTCAAAAATTCAGCAATCATCCTCTGAGATCAGCAATATTATCGACCTCATTGAAGATATTGCCTTTCAAACCAATTTGTTGGCCCTAAATGCTGGCGTAGAAGCGGCACGTGCCGGAGAGTCAGGGCGAGGCTTTGCAGTTGTGGCAACAGAAGTGCGGGCCTTGGCGACACGGTCATCCACCGCTGCACGAGACATCTCAAAACTGATCGAAGACAGCCGAAGCATCGTCGACAAAGGCGCCGACTTAGTAGGTCAAAGTGGGACGAACTTTAGATCAATTTCAAGTGGAATTTCACAAGTTTCAGAACGTATGGCAGGGATTGCAATTAGTGCAAAAGAGCAAGCAGCAGTTGTGCAACAGCTGACCTCAGCCACAAGTCAACTTGATCAAGCGACCCAACAGAACGCTGCAATGTTCGAGGAAACATCGGCGGCGACCCAATCCCTAAGAGATGAAGCCAGTTCCCTTGTCCATGCAATTGCTTCGCTTAATACCAACAGCGATGTTGAGCTTGGGAATAATAACGAAGATCCGGACCATTCAGTTTCAGCGGCTTAGAGATAAGACCCTAACCTAAGACACAGCACAAGCTGCGATCCCTTACTCCACGCCTGGGAAAGCCAAAGTGACGGTTTGATAGATAGCCATCGGACAAGTATTTGGCTCTCTGTCTGGAAGTGAATGAACGGCAGGTTTCCCACCCTTCGCGACAACTGTCCCCAAGGGGGTGTCGAGGGACAGCGTGATCTGAAGTTCCGAAGCGATGTGCCTCTGACAAAATCTCGGAGAATCACTGGATGCTTGAGAAGGTTGTTTTTCTCAAAAGCCATCCAATGGCAAAACTATGTGGCGCAAAAGGCAAGTTCTCGACCGAAATGGCAGAACTATATATCGTTTCACAAAATATGTCAGGCGTCACATAGTTCTTCCATTTCCGCTTCATTAACATGTTGATTTCTTGAAGTTCTAAATTCAAATTGCTCAGTGGTTTTGCCTTTTGCGCCACATAGTTTTACCTTTGCTCATGAAAGGGGATTCAGTTCATCCTTGGCAGGAAGCCCAATCTAAGCCAAATTTCTCTAGGTACTTACGCAGGCGGTCCGCATCGTTTTTGCTGGTTTTGGTCAGGCGCGACACCGCAAATAAACGTCGTCCCGCTGCACTTAGGTTAGTGCTTTTACGGCAAGCACGGATAACGGCGGCAAGTTGTGTGCGGTCAAATTCATCGATCTCCGCGGAACGTTCGCCAAGAACTGATGTGAGAAGCTGCATCTCTGGATCTTGATTGGCATTGTACCAGACAGATGTAATCGTTCCGATTTCAGCCAGCACCATCGATTTTGTGATGCGGCCTTGCGGCGCAAGGGTGCACATCCGCTGAATAGAGGCGCTGAGATCTCGAAAATTGCCGGACCACTTTGTGCCGGGGTCTGTTGCGAATTTCTGATAGATGGCAAGCGCATCTGCATTGAACGTCACGCGCGCCCCCAGTGTTTTTTCCGCACGCGCCATTTCATAGGCAATGTTGGGTGCGATATCTTCAGGCCGGTCGCGCAAAGCGGGCAAGGCGAATGTCCAAAGGTTCAGTCGCGCAAACAGATCTGCGCGAAACCGTCCGCTGGCGACCAGGCTTGCAAGATCTTTGCCCGCACCAGCAATCAGGTGAAATCGGCTTGTGACCTCATAGTCAGACCCCAGCGGGAAGTATTTTCCTGTTTCGATTGCATGCAGGATCATAGCCTGTTCATCTAGGCCAAGTTCGTCGATTTCGTCCAAGAATAACACGCCGCCGTCCGCCTCGCGCAGCAATCCAGATCGATCCGTGGCAGCACCAGGGATGGCTTGCCTGCGGTGGCCAAACAGTGTGGACATGGCGCGTTCACCCTTCAGCGTTGAACAGTTCACATGCACAAGACGCCCCTTAACGCGACGGCGTTGCAGCTTGAGTTCGTACAGCCTTGTTGCCAGTTCCGATTTGCCCGTGCCGGTTGGCCCGATCAGCAACAGCGGCGCATCAGAATTGGATGTCACAACCTCCATCCGGTCAATCATCGTGTTGAAGGCGTTGTTACGTGTCTCAATTCCGCCTTTCAGGAACGTGTTGTATTCTTTGGTGACCAGATCAAAACGCTGCTGCAAGGCGTTGTATTTCGACAGATCAAGATCAACGATTTGTAAGCTGCCGGGCCCTTCTTCTTGATGACGGGGTGGGCCGGTTTGGATCAGCTTTGCTGGAATATGGCGGGCTTCTGTCAGCAGGAACCAGCAGATTTGCGCAACATGAGTGCCGGTGGTCAGATGGACGTGATAATTTTCACGTTCCTCATCAAATCCGTACCCCCGCGCAAAATCATACATCGCGCCGTACATTTCTTCAAAATCCCAAGGGTCACGAATTTCGACCTCATGCAGTAGAACTTCTATCTGAGGGTTCGCATATTCGACCGTGGATTTGATTTTTTCAGCCAGCCCAGACCAGCGCCGCCCATGGATCAGCTCCAACCGGTCGACCGGAAAGTCAGGATGTTCCGCAATTTGAACGGAAGGACGCCAGCGCCGCCGTTTTCCAGCGTCTAGATTCGTCCCAAGAAAGCCAATAACTACATTTGTTTTTTCCATGCATATATTTTTGGATAAAAGCCTATAAATGTAAATCGTAAATTTCATATCCGTTTTTGGAGTTTCGGAAATTAACGTTTATTTACAGAGCATTGTATGGTTTTCGATTTTATTTCTTCTTTCGATCCAGATGGGCGAAAACATCTTCACAAACAAATGAAGGACGAAAGAAATGGCAAACAAATCTGTGTTTGCATCAATCAGAGGCCGGTTGCTTCCCTTTGCGGATACAACCAACAAGGAAAAGGCACCGGCTTACCGATATTCTGATGCACATGCCCTGGCTCAGGTCGCGATGACCGGAACCTTTGGTGCAACATATTATCAGGACCCATTGCAGGAGCTTTCCCGCACATTGGATCTGGCGCAAAAGGTTGATCCGTCATTTTTGGCGCAAGCCGCTGTCTACACCCGTAAAAACGGGCATATGAAGGATATGCCTGCGGTGCTTCTGGCTGTTCTGTCTGGCCGTGACCCGATCTTGTTTCAAAGCGCCTTTGGGCGTGTAGTGGACAATGGCAAGATGTTGCGGACCTTCGTGCAGATCATGCGATCTGGGCAGACTGGGCGTAAATCGCTTGGCTCAGCACCGAAGCGGATGGTGGTTAACTGGCTGAATGATGCTTCTGATCGGACGATTTTGCAGGCCAATGTCGGCAATGATCCGTCCCTGGCAGATGTTATCAAGATGGTGCATCCGAAGCCTCAATCAAAGGAGCGTGAAGCGTTCTTTGCTTGGATCATCGGTAAACCATGTGACGTAGCACTGCTACCGCAACCTGTGCAAGATTTCTTGCGGTTCAAAGAATGTGGCAAAGGGCCTGTGCCTGAAGTGCCGTTCCAGATGCTGACACAGCTTCCTTTGTCCAAAAAACAATGGGCAAAGATTGCAAAAAATGCGTCTTGGCAGATGACCCGTATGAACCTGAACACGTTTCTGCGTCATGGGGTTTTGGATATGAAAAACATGCGTCGGCATGTGGCAGAAGTTCTTCGTGATCCGGATCGGATCGCGAAGGCGCGGGTCTTCCCGTATCAGTTGATGACGGCATATCAGGCTTTATCACCTGAAATGCCTGCGGAAATTCGTGATGCTTTGCATGACGCGATGGAGCTATCCGTTGCCAACGTGCCAAAGCTGCGCGGTCAAGTTGTGGTGTGTCCAGATGTGTCGGGTTCTATGTCTGATGCCGTTACAGGTTACCGCAAAGGGGCGACCACGGTGACGCGTTTCGTGGATGTGGCAGGGCTTGTCTCTGCGGCGATCTTGCGGCGCAACCCGTCGGCAACCGTGCTGCCGTTTGAGGTGAAGGTCCGCGCTCTGCGGTTTGAACCCCGTGATACGATCCTGACCAACGCGGCGCGCTTGGCGGATCAATGGGGCGGCGGGACAAACTGTGCGGCACCGCTTGACTGGTTGCTGGCGAAGGGGCGTGCCCCGGATCTGGTGATCATGGTGTCAGACAACCAATCCTGGGCACATGCCGCTTATGGCAACAACGGGACCGCAATGATGCAGTCCTGGGAGAAACTGAAGCGGCGTAACCCAAAGGCCAAATTGGTCTGCATTGACATCGCCCCTTATGGGACGACCCAGGCAAAAGAACGTGATGATGTGCTGAACATCGGCGGGTTCTCGGACACGGTCTTTGACCAAATCGCAAGCTTTGCGGCGGGCGAGATGGGCACGGACCACTGGGTTGGCCAGATTAAGGCTGTGGAAATTTAAAACTGGGTCAGGCGGAATGCCTTTGGGACTACATCTGTAAATGTAAGCGTCTCATGGAAACTTTGTCCGCCTGACCCGCCTGAGTAACTGAATTGAAAGGAATACACCCTGGCGAATGCCAAAGGAACTACATCGCACCAAATGCGGGACCATCCGAGAAGGTTCAACTCCTCTCCTTGCGTGCGCCCAGACGGAAAACCGTTCCAATTGGAACGGGGGCGGGACCCCGAAACTGTTTCTTTATCCTTGTCGCCAGGGACCATTTAAATCCGGCAAATGCTGGTGGAACTACATCTTGTCGCGGGTTCGAACCCCGCCTCTCGGGCGGCGCTCAGAGAGTAGCTCAGTTGGTAGAGCAGAACCGTTTCACCGAAACCTTGTTGCCGGAACAAGAAATACCCCTGACGAATGCAGGGTGGAACTACATTCTTAATGTCGTGGTCGTGGGTTCGAATCCCACCCCTGCTACCGTGGCAGGGTAGCTCAGGTGGTAGAGCGCGGAACGTTTCACCTTTTCCTTGTCGTCAGGGACCAATTCACAGGGATTAGCTTAGTCTGGTCAAAGCGCTGCACTTGGAATGCAGAGATCGGAGGTTCAAATCCTCCATCCCTGACCAACAATACACAGGGGGAATGCCTGTGGGACTACATTGGTTGAAAGCGTGTTCGAGTCACGCCGAACCGGAAGCGCATTCTTCCGGGGGAGATGTCTCACAAATCTTGTCCCCGCATACGATTTGTTCGGCTGTAGCTCAGTGGTAGAGCGCCTGACTGTTAATCAGGATGTCGTAGGTTCGATCCCTACCAGCCGAGCCAATGTTGGAACGTAAGAAAGAATAAGACGATGGAACATATTGAAATTACAGGCGAAACACTAAAAGAATGGGGCCACATTCCGGGGCCGGAATTTTCCCGTTTGCTGGAAATTGCGCAGGCCGCCGTTGCGGCTGGCTATGGGGTTGAGCAGATCAAAGCCAAGCTTGACACAATGAAGCCACCGCCTCCACCGCCCACATTGCCGCTGCAAAAGGCCGGGGATGTGCCATTCCATTTCAACATCGAAGCCGCAGATGACGCGGATGAGGTGAAAAACCTTGAAATGGTGCGCGAAACCATGATGGCTGTGATGCGCACCCCGACAGTGACATCGGCCGCTGTGATGCCAGATGCCTGCCCGGCTGGCCCTGTTGGGACGATCCCTGTGGGCGGTGTGGTTGCGGCGAAAAACGCGATCCATCCGGGGATGCATTCTGCGGATATCTGCTGTTCCGTCATGATGACCGATCTGGGTGAGGTTGACCCAAAGACCGTTCTGGATGCCGCAGAGAAGGTGACGCATTTCGGCCCTGGTGGGCGTGCGAATGGTAAGCGTTTCACCCTATCTCAGAAGCTGCTGGATGAATTTCGTGCGAACCGTTTCTTGAACAATCCCAAGATCCTGCGCATGGCCGTGGAACATCTTGGGACACAGGGTGATGGGAACCATTTCCTGTTTGTCGGACGTTCACGCAACACCGGGCGCACGGCGATCGTAACCCACCACGGGTCACGCGGGCCGGGGGCGGTTCTGTACAAATTGGGTATGGAAGTGGCGGAAAAATACCGCCGCAAACTGTCGCCACAGACGCTGAAGCAAAACGCTTGGATTCCCGCAGATACCGAGGACGGTCAAGAATATTGGGCCGCTCTGCAATTGATCCGTAAGTGGACCAAGGCCAACCACAACGCCATTCATCAGGCGACGGTGGAAGGGTCGGGTGCACAACCAGGGGATCGGTTCTGGAATGAACATAACTTCGTCTTTAAGCGCGATGATATGTTCTACCACGGCAAAGGTGCGACCCCGGCGTGGGGTGATTATGCTGCGGATGCAACAGGGCTGACATTGATCCCGTTGAATATGGCAGAGCCTGTTTTGGTTGTTCGTGGGAAGGACGCGGACCATGCCTTAGGATTTTCTCCACACGGGGCTGGGCGGAATTTCTCGCGTACAGAACACAAGCGTCGGATGGGGAATGTCACTCCGCAGCAGGCTCTGGAGGCAGAGACCGAGGGGCTTGATATTCGCTTCCCTGCCGGTGCGGTGGATGCATCTGAGTTGCCGTCATCTTATAAAAATGCGGCAAACGTGGTGCGCCAGATCGATAAATTCAATCTGGCTGAGATCGTCGACTACATCGACCCTTACGGCTGCATGATGGCTGGCGATATCCCGCCGTTTTGGATGAACAAGAAAAAGAAAGGGCGGCGTTGATACGTCGCTCTTTTACATACGAAGAGAAAGTCCGAGGGCGTACATGATGACAACCTATGTGCAATTTTCATCCTGTGCAACAAACCGCGAACATCGTTGAGTCGGTGTTACGAAGCACGCCTCTGGATTGAATTTTGTGTGGGTGTGCAGGAAATGGATTGGGAGTGCATGTCACGATTTCAATTCACCTCTGAGATTGCGTTCCAAACTGAAACACCATTTGACGGTTTATCGTGAGATGCGACCGCGGCTTGCCCAAAACCCTCTCCGCTTTCAAAATCACCGAGGCAGAAGCGCGTGCGTCTTCTCCTGCGTCATGGTGATGAAATGTGAGGCCCAGATGCTTTTTGAGGTTGGCGAGGCCATGGCCACCAGCCCCCTTCAATTCAGGCCATGCTTGTCGTGCGACCGTCACACTGTTGGTCCAATGGGAGGTGATCATGGGCAGATCATATCGTGCGCATGCGGCCGTTAAGGCCTTTTCGTCAAAGGTGCTGTGCTGGACGAGGGAATGGGTGTTCAAAATCTCAAACAACGCCATATAGACAGTCGGAAACGTCCCGGCACCCGACACAGTTTCACTGGAAATGCCGTGCAGCTCTGTGTTGAATTTCTCAAATGGCTCTTGCGGATCAACCAGGACCGAATAGGTCTGTAAATCGCCAGTGCTGCTGACAAAACACAGGCCAATCTGGCATATGCTCCCGGCTGTTTTGCCCGCAGTTTCAACATCGAGCGCGATGAAACGAAAAGGCCCTTTTGGCAAAGTGCTTAGATGCCCAAATTTATTCAACAGAGTTCCCCAAATCATAAGGTGCGGGTTTGAGATTGACGGCTTTCATCTATACTTTCAAGGATGTGATCAGTTTTTCCCGGTGCTTTTGCAATCACGCTGGCTGCTTCACTGACAAGCCCATCCCCAATTCTTGCAGTTGCCGCTCCAGCCTTGATCGTTTGTATATCCGGCTGAGATTGTCGGGCATTTCCATTGGCCAGATGCGCTTGCCATCCAGGAAACAGCCGAGCGGTCCGGGTTTTCGATTAAGCTGCTTTGCGAGAAGCCCCAATGTGATGTGATCTTGCAGAAACACTTTGATGCTGCCCTTACAAATAGCCGTTATATGCTGTCCGGATCTAGCACTGCGCATATCAACATCCTGCAACAGGCCTTCCTCAATGAGCCAGCTTATCGTTTGGTGTTTGACGTGTAGCTTAACGGCTGTATCGCTCCGCGTCAGGCCGGGTTGATTGGTACTGTGTAGAACAGTTCGGCTGCTGTTTAGGCCAATTTTGATGCGTCCGAAACCTGTGCTGTCACCGTCCTTTGTGGCTAGTATTTTACCAACCAAAAGCAATCGTATGATGACTGGTGTTTTACGCTTCAGCCTGGACGCCGCTTCATTCAAAGGGATGTAGGTTTCATCGGGCGACGGGGCTGTCAGGCATGTTTCGAGTTGATTTAGAAGTTCAGTCAACCGATCCTGATGATAGCGGGGACCACGACAATAACTGTCATCGATGGTCTCAATAAGACCTGCAACCTTCAATTCCAACACAAGGTCTTTGCTGACATTCAAAAATTGCGCGGCCTGCTGGCTTGTTAATCGCTTGCCAGCGCCTTCTTCAAAGGCACGCAAATCCCTCTCGACGATTTGCCTGTGTAATTCGACTGAGTTACCTTCGCTGACAGGGGTGGCAAGACCTTGTTCTATAAGATGCTCGTGCATCCTTGAGCGCTTTATTCCCAAAGCCTTCAAGCCAGCAGAAACCGAATAGACCGGGCTTTCTGGGCAAGGCTTTCCAAGAACCGTTCTCGCGCCGGAAACAGGGTAATTTTGCGCAATGAGATCCCTGATCAAGTCACGCAAAGGAATCATTTCTTTCTTCAGAGATGATCCGTGCAGCCAGACATAAAAAGCACCAAGATCTTTATTGTAACCGCCCATATGAAACGATTGTTTAGTGCGCAGTGATAGCAGCGCGCCTTTCAGGCCTGCCTCGCCCTCGCGCAGCGCTTCAAACCCCTGTTGAGCCGACTGCCACAATTCATACTCGCTGGCGGTGCGGAGTTTACGCTCTGCACCAAATTGCAACACGAACCCTAAAGTCTCACACAGTTTACATGCGACATCCAGCGTCAGATCATCGAGGAATGGTATTTGTTTCATCCCCCTAGTACGGTGCCATACATCCTCCTCAAATCCCGTATATTCTGTACGGAGTGTCGGTGCCTCTCGGATTGCTGCCTCAATCATCGCGCGATGTTTTTGGACTTTATGGATATAGTCATAGTTGAGAATGGTATGCACATCCACGGGGAGGTTAATAAGTGGCGTTGCGTGATCTGGGCAGGTTCTGATCCCAGACATTTGCCAGAAACAGCGCCTGTAGATTCCATTTGAACCGAACCGTTCCTCATCTTCTTTCAGGCACAACGGGCATAGGCGAACCCGGGTGCGCAAAACCGCGTTTCCGGATGCTGGGAACCCGGCGATATTGAAACGCTTTGCTCCCACATTGCGAACAGCCCACCTCCGGACACGGGTAGGATCTTCACCCGTGATTGCCGCCAGACCATCCAGGGCGAAGTCATCTCCCGCGATCAGTTCCTGCCATCGAAAGCCCTGATCAAGGCAGAGATCTCTGGGGCCGTCCAGTCCGCAATAGCGGCTAAAGCGGCTTGCAAATGATGTCGCCGTTTCGAACTCGTTTATGTGAAATTGCAGCTTCGCTATAGGTTTCATATGTCATCTCCCTCGGGGCATAAGTCATGGATGCGAGATGGGTCGATTGCGCGCCAATCTGCAGCGAGAAACGGATTTAGGCTTGGAGGGCAGCTGACTTTACGGCGATAGGCTTCTGCATAATGTTGGATCGTGACAGTACAATCCTCAGCTCGCAAGGCTTCCTCGACCCCATCAAGCAACAGATTAAGAATAATGCCAAATTGGTTCATCCCCGCATGTATGAGCCTTGGCAGGAAGTCTTTGAGATCCAGATCTCCATCCGCTTCAAGCCCGGCCTCAGCAAGATAGCCCTGGAAAATGATAGTGATTTCCTTTGGATGGGTCGCCCAACTGACCGCAGGCAGGATGACCACATAAAGCCTGCGCATCAACTGGACATCTGAATTGATCAACCGTGCCAGCTCCGGGGTTCCGGACAGGATCAGCCCAACGGGCCAATCCTTCCGGTTCATCAGGGTTTTAAGCGTATTAACTGCAGAATCCTGCCGCATCGCCCGAGTGGCCCCATATAAATCCTGCGCTTCATCCAGGTGAATGAACAGTGTCTTGCGCAGTTTTAGAAAGTGCCTCACCTGATCCCAGATATAGGCAGCAGGCCGATCTCGTTTGAGCGTATAACCCAAGGCTGTCAACATCGTCAGACCTACATGCTTAAGCGTGGCTGGCGACGGGATTAATAGCTCCACGGTCTCTGCAATCTCATTAGATTGACCTGGTCGTTGCAAGCCTGGGTGGCGTGAAAGCAAGCGCTCAACAATAGTGGATTTGCCACTTCCGGACGCGCCGATCACAGCAATCCCCTGGGCTTCTCCTCGAAGCCCAAGTTCAATTTCCGTTCTGCGTTTGGACAGCAGGTTATCAAATTTTACCTGCAGATCGGTGTAAGCCGGATAAGCAATGAAGCGAGACCGCATGCGCGCAAGCAGAAGATCGATTTCATTACTTTCAAGGGTTGATTCAGTCATCTTCAAATCTCCATGTGGATGGGGTGTCGTCATCTTCGTCTGGCGCATCAGGGGATGTGTCGGGCTTTTCTGGCTCCTCCTCTTCCAGGGGGATGACGTAGCCGAAGAGATCCTGATCAGGTGGCAGGTCAAAATCCTGATCGTTACTTGCTTCAATCGTCAAGCCTAGGAAGTTATCTTCTTCGGCGCGCGCCAATGCCTGGGGTGTCAGACGTCTTAGGAATTTTCCAAACCTGTCCTGCTCAGCGGCATTCAACCGTTGGATATGACGCAAAGCATGCGCCACCGTATCTTCCATAATGCTTGCCTCATGCCGATGCTTCAGGCTGAGCTCACGAGACGCAGCACGCCAATCTTCAAGGCATACACCGTCAAAGCATTTCTGCAGGGCCGTCGCCGCGTGCCATGCGTTGCCAATCCGGACCATAATCCAGCCGAGGTCTCGAGGATCGATCTTGAGGTCCACTTCGGTTTCGTGACTGTGCAGGTGAAATTGACGCAGGGCGGCACAGGTATAATCGATGTTGTAGATCGTTACGCCTTTGCCCGTGACTTTCCGGCGGCGCTTCAGACCAAAGGCCCTTTTTCTGGTCTGCTCGGAAGGCGGAGGGATAACGCCAAATTGTTTACTCAGGCGTTCCCAACAATTGCGTGGTGTTTCCCCCTTCAGTCCGGCATGGGGCAGATTATGGTAAACATCGACCACATAGACGATGAGCATTTGCATCAACCCGTCGTCCGAGATGGCCGCAAGGTCATCTGATGGGTAGTCACCTCTGTCCTTGGGATTGGAAAAAGTACGCCCGGCCAGAAACGGCATCAAAGCTGTGCCGAAGGTGCCAAAGATCCGCTCCACCCGAGCTCGGAGTTGGGGTGTTGCTGCGACAGGGCGTTCAGCGGTGCCACCGGCGTCAGTGACGGCAGTACAAAACTGATCATTCGCAAATGCAGCCCCCTGATCAGACACGACAGTCACCAATCCACCGTAAAATGACCAATCGGATTTACACCCTGCTGCAATTGCAAAGTCTGTTTTGTCTCGGGTCGCATCTGCAATCGTCGCAATCGCATCTGCAGTGTTCGGCGTTGCAGCCAAACGCATTCCGATTATGCATCTGGTTGCGCAATCTATCACGACATACAGCCAGCGCCTGCCACGCTCGATTTTTGCAAGCTGTTTAGGGGTCAGGCCGTCCAGCGCTCCACGCTCAGCCAGCAGGCCAATCAGATCGACTTTCCATTCATCGATCTCAAGGCGCTCCATCGGATAGGCAACATCAAGGTCGTTTTCCCATAATGCAAAGTCCTTATTGGCTTGATCGACCCCATACCGATGAACCCGGGTGAAATAGGGGTCAAGCTTGGCAAGTGCGCGTTCCACGGATCTGCGCGACGGCACACGCAAACGATCCATGCCCCTCTCATCGCGAGACTTGTTCTCTCGCTTAAAGCGGTCGCGGCAAAGATCATAAACAATCTTTTTGCTTTTGCGTTGCAGGGAGAGATAAGCCTCAAAAACCTCCCCCATCAGGCGGCGGGCCTCTAGACAAAACCGATCACCATGATTGCCGCAGCGACTATAGTGTGGGATTAGGGAAAGAGGATCATTGCCTGATTTTTCAAACCGTTTGACCCAATCACGCAAAGTGCGCGGGCTTGGTGGTTTGCGCAGGATCAGTTTTTGACCAGCACGAGGTTCTTTATGTTGAAACTGTGCGACCTGCGCATGGTCAGCAAGGATTGCGCTTATCTCAGGTATGACAGCTGCAATAGATTTGTCCGTGCGACAGACCCGACCTGACAGTTCAATCTGATGATATGCCTGTACCCAAGCCAGCCGCCAGAGCGCTCCATAGCCCCGTTCAGTTGGCAGATCATCAATAGCATCCACATCAATTTGACCATGTAGTTTCTGTCGCTCGGGCAGATAATACCCCCGGATAAACTCCGTATTGGGGTGCTTCAGGAGTTCCTGAAATGCCTCAGGGGTCAGTACCAGGGAACTGCGCCTGCCATCAGTGCTTTCAAAACCAGCCTCATCCTCGGTGATGGAGATGGCGCGATACGACAAGCCTTCAATCGAAAGCTTGTCGTAGTAGTTTAAACGGAAGGGAAAACTCAATTTACATCCCCCCGATACAGCAGTGTCTGCGGGGTGATCAGGCTTTTCCGATCCGTGGTCAGTTTCCCCGCATAGATCCCGGTAAAGACCGTGCGAAAACCTGCGTTCTGACCTTCAAGACGTTCAGCAAGGGACATCAGTGTAATCGGAAACGCACAGCGCGCGAGTTCCGCATCAAGTTGTTCCAGATCAGCAGCAGACACATATCGACGGAAGGTACAGAAACGTTGCGCATTCAGTGCTTCCGTCAATGTGAAGTTCGCATCCGTGAACAGCAGAAAGTCATCCGCATAAGTCTTTGGCAGTGACTTTCGAATGCATTTCAACTGCCGGACAAATTCGGGTTTACGTGTATTCTTTGCAGGCTTGACCGCGATTGCAATTCGACGACCACATCGCAGTGTCGCCAGAAAATCCGGGGTGTGCATGCGGATTTTTCCATCAGCACCTCTATAAGTCAGTGCAGGCGGTTGTTCCCGCAAATCATAGAGCGGCCAATTGGCAAGAATGAACCACATCACCCGTTCTTCCAGCTTGCTTTCAAATTGCGTAACCCGAAGCCGTTTCTCCACATTTGCAGGTAAATCAATCGGGCTGCTGCCTCGGGAGCTTCCCCGCGACCTTTTAGAAATTTTGCGCGTACTGCGACTGGGCAGGGGAGGAAACTCCCCGCCAAAGGTAAAACGATCATCGTTCATGTGGTGTTCAGGAGCCTGCAATTGTGTCCGTTGATTGCAGAGCTTCGCCTTTCTTCAAAACATGCAATGCAAACCTTCCCCATTACCGAAACAGGGAGATTTCGGTTGACTTTACGAATAATTTGTTGGAAGAAATTAGTATCAGGTAGTCACTTGATACTTGAATTAGGCTTTGCAGGTTCGACTTTGCGAGGCCTTTTTCTTTTCTTCCCCTAAGCGGGATTAGGTATCTCGTCAGATCATGCCCGATCTCCCCTTTTAACTTTATAACGTTCAGGCCAGAGGGCTTCAGGTGTTGTTTTCAACACCTCAGCGATAGCTGCCTCAATTCGCCTTGAGCGCCGGTCACCTAGGGAAACGGCAGACGTTGCGCTTTGGCCGACCCCGAGAGTGCGGCTGATCTCAGCCAGAGATGTGCCCGCCCGCCGCAGTCGAAATTTTACGGCTTCATGCTTTTGAACGTTTCTAATGCTGATCTGGGTAAAGTGAAGTCCTCCTCCACTCACGGTCATACCAAATACGCGTTATTATCATATGCTTGGCAATAAGCCCCCCCATTTGTGCATTCTTGCAAGAGATCCGAAATCTTCTAATCGGTCAAAAAAATGGTCCTTCCCTATTGGTCAAAAGGGCAAAATCGAGCATGCTTTGGATAGATTATAGCTGGGAGTAATTGTGTTGGTCAGAAAGGTATTCAAGACAAAGGTGCACGATAGATTGTTTATTGCCGTCCCCGGCAGTTTCGGGGCATGGAATAATGTTCACCATGCGGAAATACGGCGGCAATATTTTCGTGAACAAAACCTTGCGAAACTGGGGGAAATGCTGGGCCTGCCTGGACGCTGTATTCGAGAGATGCTCACTTTAGTCGGCTTAGAAGAAATTCTCTTACGGGACCTATATTTGCAACGGTCTCCCGACAGAACATATTGTCCGTCGTCATATAAAGTTGGACATCAGATTGGCTTGAGCACAGGAGGCTCT
>NZ_JBMYXF010000057.1:0-17593 GCF_049608145.1 Halocynthiibacter sp. | reverse complement strand
AACCGGAAAACCGGAAAACCGGAAAACCGGAAAACCGGAAAACCGGAAAACCGGATTAACTTGTCGCGACTGCCTGACCACAAGCCATGCCAGATGCCCAAGCCCATTGAAAGTTGAACCCGCCAAGCCATCCGGTCACGTCAACAACTTCGCCGATGAAATACAGTCCCGGAACTGATTTCGCCTCCATCGTTTTGGATGACAGCTGATCGGTGTCTACGCCCCCCAAGGTCACTTCGGCGGTGCGATACCCTTCGGTGCCTGATGGCGTTATCTGCCAGTCGCGTATTTGTGCGATCAGGGCGTCAATAGCGGCGTCTGAATGATCCGCAAGATTGCCCTTGCAATCAAATTCATCCACTAACAAACCCGCGAGGCGTTTGGGGAAATACTCAGACAGGGCGCGCGACATGCCGATGCCACCTTTGACCTGACGTTGTTCTTTCAGGGCAGTCGCCAGATCTGTTTCTGGCAACAAAGACAGGGAAATCTTCTCGCCTTCCTGCCAGTAAGAGGACGCTTGCAGAACGGCGGGGCCCGACAATCCGCGGTGGGTGAACAGCAGGGCTTCGTCAAAACTGGTGCCACCCGTGGTGATGCGCGATGATACGGCTACGCCCGCGATAGATTTTAGCTGATCCAGCAATGCGCCTTGGAAAGTAAAAGGGACAAGACCCGCGCGGGTTGGAGTGATCTCAAGTCCGAACGACGTTGCGATATCATAGCCAAATCCTGTCGCGCCCATCTTGGGGATCGACTTACCACCACAGGCCACGACCAGTTTCTGACAGCAAAGGATCTGATCGTTGGCACGCAGGGTAAAACCACTGTCATTGCGGGTGATCCCTGACACCTTTGTGTTCAGTTGCAGGGTTGCGCCCGCACTGCTCATTTCCGACAGCAGCATCGCAATAATATCCTTGGCACTGTTATCGCAAAACAACTGGCCCAAGGTTTTTTCGTGCCATTTGATCCCATGACGATCGACCATTTCCACAAAATCCCATGGTCCGAAGCGCGAAAGGGCGGACTTACAGAAATGTGGGTTCTGTGAGATGAAGTTCTCAGGCCCTGCATACATATTGGTGAAATTGCAACGGCCGCCACCCGAAATGCGGATCTTATCGCCCGCAGATTTCGCGTGATCCAATACCAACACACGTGCCCCGCCGCGTCCGGCCACAGCCGCGGCCATCATGCCTGCAGCACCAGCCCCAATGATAATGACGTCATAATCCATACGGATCTATGACCACGAGTGGCGAATTTGTGCAAGGGGGCAGGCGTGGGCTGGTCAGAAGGGGACAAACGCGCTACACTATACCTTAGACCCGGATAACCGGGCGCGATTGAGCAGTCGCACCAGACGAAAGATGTCGGAATTTTCCGAATTTAATGGCGTGTTTGAGGCAGTAAAGGCAGTTTCCAATGACAGAGATGGTCTATGGGTCCGTTCCCGTTACCCGGGGTGAACCGGTTTTACCACGGTGGTGGCGCACGATTGATAAATGGACACTGACCGGTGTGCTGCTGTTGTTTGGCATCGGCATGTTGCTGGGGCTTGCAGCGTCTCCGCCCTTGGCTGCGAAAAATGGCTTTGCGGCATTCCATTATGTTGAACGCCAGGCAATCTTCGGAGGCATGGCGCTGACGGTGATGGTGTTGACCTCTATGATGTCGCCCAACCTTGTGCGCCGTCTCGGGGTTATGGGATTTATCTGCGCCTTTATTGCCCTGGCCCTTTTGCCGGTTTTGGGTACAGATTTTGGTAAGGGCGCAACCCGTTGGTATTCTCTTGGGTTCGCCTCTGTTCAGCCATCAGAATTTCTGAAGCCCGGCTTTGTGATCATGGCTGCATGGCTTATGGCCGCCAGCCAGGAAATCAACGGCCCGCCCGGTAAAACCATGTCGTTTGCTTTGACTGTGGTGATCTGTGCTTTCCTCGCGTTGCAGCCTGATTTCGGTCAGGCCTGTCTTGTGCTGTTTGGCTGGGGCGTAATGTATTTCGTCGCCGGTGCACCTTTTGCCCTGCTCGCCGGCATGGCGGGCGCCGTGATTTTTGTTGGGATCATCGCCTACAACAACTCAGAGCATTTTGCCCGCCGAATTGATGGTTTCATGAGTGCGGATGTCGATCCCACAACCCAGATGGGCTATGCCACAGACGCGATCCGCGAGGGTGGCCTGTTTGGCGTGGGGCTAGGCGAAGGTCAGGTGAAATGGTGGCTGCCGGATGCACATACGGATTTCATCATCGCGGTCGCCGCCGAAGAATATGGTCTTGTGCTGGTTGTGATGATCATTGCGGTTTTTGCGCTGATCACCCTGCGATCCTTGCTGCGACTGATGCGTGAACGTGATCCGTTTATTCGTCTCGCCGGAACAGGCCTTGCTTGCATGTTTGGTGTGCAGGCTTTCGTGAATATGGGCGTCGCTGCGCGTATCCTGCCCGCAAAAGGCATGACCCTGCCATTTGTCAGCTATGGTGGATCTTCCCTGATCGCAGGCGGTATTGCCCTTGGCATGTTGCTGGCCTTTACGCGGGAACGTCCTCAGGGCGCGATTGGCGATCACTTTCGCCGGGCGGGCCATTACAGCAGTCACCCTGTGCATACCCGAGGTTAATCTCTATGACAAAAGCACCACTGATGGTTATCGCAGCCGGGGGGACCGGCGGGCATATGTTCCCGGCCCAGGCCTTGGCCGAAGCCATGCTTGAAAAAGGCTGGCGGGTGAAGTTGTCCACGGATGCCCGTGGGGCGCGTTATACTGGTGGTTTCCCCCATATGGTAGAGATCGAGCAGATCTCATCCGCAACTTTTGCCCGGGGTGGTGCGTTTGCGAAAATGGCCGTGCCGTTCAAAATTTTGGGCGGTGTTTTGTCTACGGCCCTGCGCATGAGACGGGACAGACCTGCCGTGGTTGTTGGCTTTGGTGGATACCCGGCTATTCCCGCTGTCTCTGCGGCCTGGTTGTTGCGCTTGCCACGGATGATCCACGAACAGAACGGTGTTTTGGGGCGGGTGAATAAGATCTTCTCAAAACGCGTGGATATGGTCGCCTGCGGCACATGGCCAACTGATCTGCCAGATGGGGTGGAAGGACTACACACGGGGAACCCGGTGCGGGGATCTGTGCTGGAAAAAGCGGGTGCGCCTTATATTCCGCCTGGTGATTATCCGATGAATATTCTGGTGATTGGCGGCTCTCAGGGCGCGCGCATTCTGTCGGATGTGGTGCCCGATGCCATTGCAAATCTGCCAGAACATGTACTGAAAAACATCAATGTATCACATCAGGCACGGGGCGAAGACGAAGATCGCGTGCGTACCTTTTATGATCAGGCGGGAATACGTGCCGACGTGCAGCCGTTCTTTCAGGATGTCCCACGCCGTATGGGCGAAGCGCAATTGGTGATCAGCCGTTCGGGTGCCTCAAGCATTGCCGATATCAGTGTGATTGGCCGTCCATCCGTACTGATCCCTTTTGCCGCAGCAACCGGAGATCATCAAAGCGCCAACGCCCGCGGCCTAACCGAAGCGGATGCTGCAGTGTTAATCCCGGAATCCCTGCTTGATTCAGCGACACTTTGCGGGCATATCACCGCAATTCTGGAAAACCCTGATGCTGCTATTCGCATGGCGCATTCTGCATTAGAGCAAGGGCGCCCGGATGCCACAGAAGCGCTTGTTGCGCTTGTTGATCAGTTAAGCCCAGCATAAGGCAGGGTGTGTAAATCAGCGTCATGACCGGCGCAAATAGCATAGATAGAAAGTCCGCATATGAACGCCGCAGCCACCAAGCTTCCCACTGAAATCGGTCCCATCCATTTTACTGGCATTGGTGGCATCGGCATGTCCGGCATTGCAGAGGTTCTGCTGGAACATGGCTATACGGTGCAAGGGTCCGATCTGAAGGCGTCCAAAATCACCGCGCGTTTGGAACGTCTGGGTGCGACGGTATTTATCGGTCAAAAAGCTGAAAATCTGGAAGGGGCGGCTGTTGTCGTGATTTCCTCTGCGATCAAGCCGGGCAATGCGGAACTGGACGAAGCCCGCCGCACCGGCATGCCCGTTGTGCGCCGCGCAGAGATGCTTGCGGAATTGATGCGCCTGAAATCAAACATTGCGGTTGCTGGCACCCATGGCAAAACCACAACGACCACGATGGTTGCAGAATTGCTGGTCAAAGGTGGCATTGATCCGACAGTGATCAATGGTGGCATCATTCACGCTTATGGATCCAACGCGCGCATGGGCAAGGGCGACTGGATGGTGGTTGAGGCGGATGAAAGTGACGGCACATTCAACCGTCTGCCCGCAACAATTGCGATTATCACCAACATCGACCCGGAACATATGGAACATTGGGGCGACTTTGACACATTGCGTCAGGGCTTTCGCGATTTCGTCGAAAATATCCCGTTTTATGGCATCGCTGTCTGTTGCACGGATCACCCCGAAGTGCAGGCCTTGGTTGGGAAAATCTCGGATCGTCGGGTTGTGAGCTTTGGGTTCAACGCCCAGGCTGATGTGCGTGCGGTGAACCTTGAGTGGAAAGCAGGCGTTGCGCATTTTGACATTGAGTTGAACATGGATGGCACCGTGATCGAAGGCTGCACCTTGCCAATGCCTGGGGATCACAATGTGTCCAATGCCCTGTCTGCGGTTGCAGTCGCGCGCCATCTTGGCATGAAACGCGATGAGATCCGCACGGCTTTGGCGGAATTTGGCGGGGTGAACCGCCGCTTTACCCGTGTGGGTGACGTGAATGGCGTGACCGTGATTGATGATTACGGCCACCATCCGGTTGAGATCAACGCAGTCCTAAAAGCTGCGCGTAATGCGGTGTCAGACGGGGGGCGGGTGCTGGCGATCCATCAGCCGCATCGCTATTCCCGCCTGCATGATCTGTTTGAAGATTTCTGCACCTGTTTCAATGATGCGGATGTGGTGGGGATCACCAGTATTTTTGCAGCTGGCGAAGACCCGATTGAAGGTGCCGGGCGCGAAGATCTGGTGGCGGGCCTCACGACACATGGCCATAAAAACGCCCATGTTGTGGATGATGAAGCCGGCATGATGGCGTTCCTGAATACCCACGGTCAGCCTGGCGATATGTTGGTCTGTCTGGGGGCGGGAACAATTTCCACTTGGACCAACGCCTTGCCTGAGAAGGCGACGGCATAAGAACATAGAGGAGCGCGTTGTATGGGAATTGTGATCTATATGCTGGCAGGATTTGCTGGGATCGCAGTTTTCTATCTGCTTGCGCGCGGCTATTCCCTGCGTGTAGCGCTAATTGTGTTACTGATCAGTAATCTGGCTGTTGTGGTGATTGCGGGTATTTTGTCCATGGCTGAGGACAGCATGTATATTTCCGGGTCCGCCTATTTTGTTGTCCTGATGATTTTACTCGCGGCACCCCTGTCTCTGGCTGGTGTTACCGGAATTTGCCTGGCCTGGTGGGCCAACCGCAAAGAAAGCAGGGCACAACCATGAGTCTCTCTCTGATCCTGGCTTGTTTCTGGGCTGTTGCGGCGACGGTGACGGCACTTTTGCCGATGCGGTTGCAATTTCCACCTGGCTTAACCTTGCTGGTGCTGGCACCGGTATTGATCGGGTTTATTGCGTATGAACATGGGGTCTGGCTGGCGCTGGCAGGGCTTGCAGGATTTCTGTCCATGTTCCGCCGCCCTTTGATTTTTTATGTTCGCAAATGGACAGGGCATGCACCGGAAAGTTCTTTGGGACCGGAGGATCGGGCATGATCAATCTGTCGATTGCACTTGCGTGTCTCTGGATGATTTCGGCCAATCTTTTGGCGATGTTGCCATCACGTGACAATTACTGGACGCGGGCCTATTGGCTGATGGGGATTGGCGTGCCGCTGCTTGGGTTCATCTGCTGGGAAAATGGCCCTTGGTTGACGTTGCTTGTGATGGCCGCAGGGCTTTCAATGTTGCGCTGGCCCGTGGTGTATTTGATGCGCTGGATCAGACATCGTCTGGGCGGGCAGGGGTGAGACGTAAACAATTTCTGGCATGCGCAGCGATTTTATCCAGTCGTGATTATCCGTTTCCGGCACAGGATCCCGGGCCGCGATACCACCGATAAACAATGTTGAGAGCGCCACAGTGACCGCCCGCAGCCTGATACCGGAAAAATATGTTTTCCAGATCAGGAGCGAAGCAGGAACAAAGAACAAAATCACAGATACCATGCAGCCTTTCTGACGCCAAAAGGTTTCGATTTCATGACCGGAATAAGAAATTTTCAAGGTTGTTTTGCGCGCAGAACCTGTTCACTGTGCAGATATGATCAAAGCGAAAGATATTAAAAACGCGGATGACTTGAAGGTCTGGCTGGATCAGTTCCCCGTTGAGACATTGGAAGACCAGGGTTACCTACGTAGCGTTGCTGTAAAAATTGTACACCGCGCCGTCGCACGAGTGTTGCCTCTAGAGGGGTTCTTCTTTGAAAGGGCGCGCTTAGATGATCTGGCAACTCTGCCTTTTTTGCGTTGTCACCTGATCGCTTTTGGTGCCAGCATCATGCCCCCAGAGGAGCTCACTGATTTTGTCCGTGCGACGGCTGCCTTCGATGCCACCTATGTCCTCTATGAAGGCTATGATGATGATATTGTTGATGCAGCTGCTGCCATCAATGTGAAGGAAGTTACCCGTTGTGCTGCCAATGCTGCACGTAATGTCCTTACTCCTATTAAGGCTTTTTACGCAGTTCGTGCCGCCTTTTGCACGGACTGTATGGCGATTGAAGCAGGGGAAGACATCATGGGGCTGCAGTTGTGGCCTGAAGCGGAGAACCCTTTGGTCGGTGAGTGGGAGAATTTGCGTGATACCTTACGTAATCCTGGAGGCGGAAATTACCCGGATGGTTGGGATTTCTGGATCGACTTCTATGAGAGACAATTGTCTGGTCATACTTTACCCATTGATCTAATCAAAGAGATTACGGTCAGTGATGATATCGACTGGAAAAGTGATGGTAGGACCATCAACCAAGTGATCTATGATATCCGCCAGCGCTATGCGCGAAGGGAAGATATTGCGCAGACTAGCTAATAACAACTTCTTTTTGCATTAGGGATATAGTGGCGACGTAAAACATGTAACGTTCAACCGTGCAGAACTGAGGCTGGAAGAATTGGGGGCAGGCTGATCTGGCGCTTTGCAGGCAATTGAGGTAGTGGTCGCCTCACCCGCTTATCAGGCAGCGATGCGCTATTTACTATCCTTCTTCTGAGGCTCCGATGACCGAACTGACCAAATTTCCCGAACTTCCACCGGTGCGTGGCACGTTGACTGAAAATCGTGATTTGGCCTCGCTGACTTGGATGCGTGTGGGTGGGCCTGCGGATGTGTTGTTTCAGCCTGCGGATCAGGATGATTTGGCGCAGTTTCTGAAGGCTTTGCCCGTAGATGTGCCTGTGTTTCCCATGGGCGTTGGGTCGAACCTGATTGTGCGCGACGGTGGGATTGCTGGTGTTGTGATCCGTCTGGGACGTGGGTTCAATGGCATCTCATTTGATGGCGATACTGTCACGGCAGGGGCTGCCGCGCTGGATGCACATGTGGCGCGGAGGGCTGCGGAACAGGGGCTTGATCTGACGTTTCTGCGTACGATCCCTGGATCCATCGGTGGTGCCGTGCGTATGAACGCGGGTTGTTATGGGCAGTATCTTGCCGATGTGTTTGAGGGTGCCACCGTGGTGACGCGTGAGGGTGACGTGAAAGAACTGGGTGCCGATGATTTACAGTTTGCCTATCGTCAGACAGAGCTGCCCGAGGGCTGGGTTCTGACCAGTGTGCGCCTAAAGGCCCCGATGGGTGATCCGGCAGTACTGCAGCAGCGCATGGAAGATCAGCTGGCCAAGCGTGATGAGACGCAGCCCACAAAAGATCGCACGGCGGGTTCGACGTTTCGCAATCCGGCGGGCTTTAGTTCCACGGGGCAGGCCGATGACACACATGAGTTGAAAGCCTGGAAGGTGATCGACGATGCGGGTATGCGCGGCGCACGTCTGGGTGGGGCGGAAATGAACCAGATGCATTCGAACTTTCTGACCAATCGTGACGGTGCAACCGCCGCCGATCTGGAAGGGCTGGGCGAAGAGGTGCGGAAAAAGGTTTACGAAACCAGCGGTATCACGTTACAGTGGGAAATCATGCGCGTTGGGCGGTCACAGGCATAACCGACCCCCTTCACTGTCACCCGTAAACCGGGGGCAGGGTGATCTGCAAAAGATGACCAAGCGTTAAAAATTAGACGGGCCAAAAGGCCTGCATGCGGTAAGAGGCGTTTATGTCGGGCAAGACAGGTCTCCGGATTGTTGTATTGATGGGTGGTCCTTCTGCGGAACGCGAAGTGTCCCTGTCCTCTGGTCGTGAATGTGCGGCGGCACTTCGGAGTGAAGGATTTGATGTTATTGAACTGGATCCCGGTCAGAAGACCGGGCAGGGTGCAGATCTTGTTGTGCGTCTGACGCAGGCTGCGCCTGACGTTGTCTTCAACGCTTTGCATGGTCAATACGGTGAAGATGGCCTGATCCAAGGCGTGCTGGACTGGATGGGCCTGAAATACACGCATTCCGGTGTGCTTGCCTCTGCGATTTCCATGGATAAAGAACGTTCCAAAGCAATTTTTCGCGCGGCTGGCCTGCCGGTTGTCGAAAGCATTGTTGCCGATGCCGATGATGTGCGTGCGCGCCATGTGATGCAACCGCCCTATGTTGTGAAGCCGGTGAACGAAGGCTCCTCCGTTGGTATCTATATTGTGAATGAAGGCGCAAATGCGCCACCGCAATTGTCTGCAGATATGCCTGCAACTGTGATGGTGGAAACCTTCGCCCCTGGGCGTGAGCTGACTTGCACAGTGCTTGGATCTGAAAACCCGCGTGCGCTGGGTGTCACCGATATCATCACAGATGGCTGGTATGATTACGCGGCTAAATATGAAGTGGGTGGATCGCGCCATGTGATCCCTGCGGATGTGCCTTCTGATATCTATGCAGCCTGTCAAGATTATGCCCTGCGTGCTCACGCGGCTCTGGGTTGCGCTGGTGTCAGCCGGACGGATTTTCGTTGGGATGAGGCACGTGGTTTGGATGGTCTGATCATTCTTGAAACCAACAATCAGCCAGGCATGACGCCGACATCTTTGTCGCCTGAACAGGCGGCCCATGAAGGTATGGAGTTTGGCGCATTCTGTCGTTTCTTGGTGGAGGACGCGCTGTGAGTGTTTATCGCACAGAACCGCCGGTCTTTGACCCCTCTCTGCATGGCAGGGCTGAACCACATCAGCCCGAGCGCCCGCTGACACAAGAAGAAGTCGAAGCGCAGAACCAGGCCCGCATTCAGGCCCGCATCCAAGCCCGTATTCAGGCCCATATCGAAACCCATGGACATTTGCAGGCAACGCCTGAACCAATGTATTCGGCGCGGCGGGCTGACCCCGCCCCAAGCCGTATGGCCTATCGTATGCAGCGCCTGTCGCTGACCCCGCTGTTTCGCGGGTTTCTGCGCCTTGGGGTGCCTGCCCTTGCGGCCCTTGGGGTTGCCGGTTTTCTGATGAGCAATGATACCGCACGTGAGATGATCGATACCCAGGTCACCAGCCTGCGCAAAGCGTTTGAGGAACGCCCGGAGTTCATGGTGCAGGCTATGTCCATTGATGGGGCTTCTGAAAAGGTTGCTGCTGATATCCGTGTGATCCTGCCCATCGATTTCCCGCTGACCAGTTTTGATCTTGACCTAGAAGATATGCGCAACCAGATCCTGTCACTTGATCCTGTCGCCACTGCAAGTTTGCAGGTGCGCGATGGTGGTATTCTGCAGATCGATGTGACGGAACGCGAACCTGCATTTGTCTGGCGCGGGCCGGAAGGTGTATTCTTGCTGGATGCAGAAGGCTATCGCATTCGCAACCTGCTTGCTCGTGCGGAACGTCCGGATCTGCCCTTGGTCACGGGTGCGGGTGCGCAAGATGCAATCTCTGAAGCACAACAGTTGATGCGCGTTGCCAGCCCTGTTTTTGATCGATTGCGTGGTTTGGTGCGTGTGGGTGAACGTCGCTGGGATGTGGTTTTTGACCGCGAGCAGCGCATTATGCTGCCTGCCCAAGATCCAGTTCCGGCGCTGCAGCGGGTCCTGGCTCTGAACAATGCGCAAGACCTGCTGGAGCGTGACATTACCACAATAGACATGCGTCTTCCGGGCCGGCCGACATTACGACTGGCGCAGGGCGCAACAGAAGAATTACAGCGCATCCGCGCAATGATGAGTGAATGAACAAAAGATATCGGCCTAGGCGTGAGGGACATGTTTTGGCAAAAGGGGCAAGGGATTGGCGATGAGCGGTCTTTATGAAACACAACGGGCCATGCGCAATATGCGCAAGGCCGCGATGCAGCGGGGCGTAATTGCGATCCTGGATGTCGGTACGTCAAAAGTGGCCTGCCTGGTTCTGCGTTTTGATGGCAATGACCGAGGCGGCGACTTGGATGGTGTGGGCTCTCTGGCGGGGCAAAGCGGTTTTCGGGTCATCGGTGCGGCAACCACACGTTCACGTGGTGTTCGGTTTGGTGAAATTGACGCAATACAGGAAACAGAACGCGCCATTCGTACGGCCCTGCAGGCGGCACAAAAAATGGCTGAAGTCCGGGTCGATCATGTGATGACCTGTTTTTCCGGTGCCAACCCGCGCAGCTATGGTCTGGCGGGTGAAGTGGAACTGGAGAATGGTCCAGTGTCTGAAGGTGATATCGCCCGGGTTCTGGCTGGGGCGGATGTGCCGGATTATGGGCAGGGACGTGAGGTTCTGCATGCGCAGCCGGTAAATTTCGCCATTGATCATCGCTCCGGATATGCAGATCCACGCGGGCAGATCGGCAACCGCCTGGCGGCGGATCTTCATATGTTGACAATCGACGCACATGTTATTCAAAATATTCTGTATTGTGTGAAACGCTGTGATCTTGAACTGGCGGGCCTTGCTTCATCGGCTTATGTTTCTGGCGTGTCTTCGCTGGTTGAGGATGAACAGGAATTGGGCGCGGCCTGTATAGATCTCGGCGGTGGATCCACAGGAATTTCAGTCTTTATTAAGAAACATATGATTTATGCTGATGCAGTGCGTCTTGGCGGGGATCATGTGACAGGTGATATTTCGGTCGGATTGCAGGTGCCTTGGCAGACTGCAGAGCGCATTAAGACCTTGCATGGTGGCGTTGTCGCCACGGGCATGGATGATCGTGAGATGATTGAAACCGGTGGTGAAACCGGCGATTGGGAACATGACCGTCGACAAGTGTCGCGGGCGGAACTGATCGGCATTATGCGCCCCCGTGTTGAAGAAGTTTTGGAAGAAGTTCGCACCCGTCTGGATGCGGCAGGATTTGAAAGCCTCCCGGGTCAGAAGATTGTACTGACCGGTGGCGGCAGTCAGATCCCCGGGCTGGACGGGCTTGCAAGCCGGATTTTAGGGCAGCAAGTACGTCTTGGCCGCCCAATGCGGGTGCAGGGGTTGCCCCAAGCAGCAACTGGTCCTGGATTTTCTTCTGCTGTTGGGTTGTCGCTGTTTGCGGCAAATCCACAGGATGAATACTGGGATTTTGATGTTCCGACCGAAACCTATCCTGCACGTAGTTTGCGTCGGGCCGTCCGGTGGTTCAGGGAAAACTGGTAAGTCGCGCATTGTGGTGCCCGAATTTGGCGATTCTGGCGAAATCCCGCGCAAAAAATATGGCAAAACGCAATATTTTGTGTTTAAGCGGCTTTTTTTAGGTGACGTTGCGAGATCGTCACGGTAGAATCAGTCAAACTAAGATTATTCGATCGGGCAAATCAGTGGGACAACTGGGCCGGATTTGATGGTAACAAACAGGCGGACAGTATCATGGCATTAAACTTCACAAGTTCCGAGCAGGAAGATCTGACACCCCGTATCACCGTATTTGGTGTGGGTGGCGCTGGCGGCAACGCTGTCAACAATATGATCGAAAAGGAACTGGACGGCGTAGAATTTGTTGTCGCCAACACCGATGCGCAGGCGCTGCAAAGCTCGCGTTCACAAGCACGCATTCAGATGGGTGTTAAAGTGACTGAAGGTCTTGGCGCCGGTGCGCGTCCTTCTGTTGGTGCTGCCGCTGCTGAGGAAACCATTGAAAGCATCGTTGATCACCTGGCTGGCGCGCATATGTGCTTTATCACGGCCGGTATGGGCGGGGGTACCGGTACTGGTGCTGCGCCGATCATCGCGCAGGCAGCTCGTGAATTGGGTGTGCTCACCGTTGGCGTTGTGACCAAACCCTTCCAGTTCGAAGGCAACAAGCGTATGCGCCAGGCTGAAGAGGGCGTTGAAGCCCTGCAAAAGGTCGTGGACACGCTGATCATCATTCCGAACCAGAACTTGTTCCGCCTGGCCAATGAAAAAACCACCTTTACCGAAGCCTTCTCCCTTGCGGATGACGTGCTTTATCAAGGTGTTAAAGGTGTGACTGACCTCATGGTTCGCCCTGGCCTGATCAACCTCGACTTTGCTGATGTTCGCGCCGTAATGGACGAGATGGGCAAAGCGATGATGGGCACCGGCGAAGCTGAAGGTGAAGATCGCGCTGTTCAGGCGGCTGAAAAAGCTATCGCCAACCCGCTGCTGGATGAAATTTCCCTGCGCGGTGCGCGCGGCGTTTTGATCAACATCACTGGCGGCTATGACCTGACATTGTTCGAATTGGACGAAGCAGCGAACCGCATCCGTGAAGAAGTTGATCCAGATGCGAACATCATTGTTGGTTCTACTCTCGACACCACCTTGGACGGCATGATGCGTGTTTCTGTTGTTGCAACAGGCATCGATGCAAGCGTTGAAGGTAAAGAAGTTCCAGTTCCACGTCGTCGCCTGGCTGAGCCACTGACACAGGAAGTTGCTGCTGAAACCGCGCCCGCTGCGCCAGTTGAACCTGTGGTTTCAACGGTGGAAGAAACGGCGCCGACACCTGCGCCTGCGCCTGCGCCAACCGCTGCGATGCCTGAACCTTCTTTGTTTAGTGAAATCGACGCGACTGTTGCTGCAGCGACTGCGGATCTGGATGATACATCTTCTGATGATTCACTGCCGCCTCCGGCATACCAACCTGCGCCACGCGTAGAAATGGCACCGGCGGAACCTGCTGCTGCCGAATTTGTTGCGCCACGTGCCCCGGCACCAGGTACGCCTTCCCCTGAAGCACTTGCGCGTCTTCAAGCCGCAGTTCAGAACGCACCGTCCCCCGAAGCTGCTCCACAAGCGGCACGTCCGACTGCGATCCGTCCTGTGCCACAGGAAGCTCCGGCTGCTGCGCCAGAGGGGAAACAACGTTTTGGTATTAATTCTCTGATCAATCGTATGACGGGTCACGGTGGCGAAGAACCAACGCAGGCGAAACCTGTCATGCGAGCCCCCGCAGCTGCACCGCAGCCACGTTTGGCCGTTCAGGACCACAATGCAGAACCAGCAGAAGACAGTGATATGGAACAGGAACGCATTGAAATTCCCGCTTTCCTGCGCCGCCAGGCGAACTAATTCCTGCTAAAAATCTGGCATGTTACAATAGGAAAGGATCCGCTTCGGCGGATCTTTTTCATTTTTATTCAGTGGGTTAATTGCGTTGAATAAGCTTTCTGGGCGATTTTCTGCCTACCTTGAAATCTGATGTTTCAGTTGGTTACAAAGATTGAATTGTCTCTTTTTTTCCTGGGCCTTAGGTGTCGGGGTGCGGATAGAACTATTCGCGCTGAACTTGAGGTACGCTTTGCAGACGACTGTTAAATCTTCCGTTAGCTTTTCTGGCACTGGCCTTCATTCCGGCAAGCCAGCAACACTTATCGTGCGCCCGGCGTCTGCAGAATATGGCATTTGGTTTCGACGGACAGATTTGTCAGGCAACACACTGGTCCCGGCACGGTGGGATGCCGTGATCGAAGGCGCTGCCTTGTGCACACGTTTGCGCAATTCATCTGATGTACAGGTTTCAACGGTCGAACATATCATGGCGGCCTTGGCTGGATGTGGTGTCCACAATGCGCTGATCGAAGTCGATGGCCCGGAAGTTCCGATCCTCGACGGCAGTGCACATCCCTTTGTTGAAGGTCTGATGCGTGTGGGGTTGCAGGTGCTCGAGGCGCCGGTACGCGCATTCGAGGTTCTGAAACCAGTTGAGGTTCGTCAGGGTGATGCGGTTGCACGTCTGTCGCCGGATGATAGCCTGTATATCGATTTTAAAATTGAATTTGCCGACGCAGCGATTGGAAATCAGCATAAATCACTGAAAATGGCCAATGGCAGCTTCGTGCGCGAACTGTGTGACAGCCGTACATTCTGTCGTCAGCGCGATGTTGATGCGATGCGTGAACAAGGCTTGGCCCTTGGTGGCACAATGGAAAATGCGGTTGTTGTTGAAGGTGCAAAAGTGCTTTCTCCCGGCGGTTTGCGTCATGAAGACGAAGCTGTACGCCATAAAATGTTGGACGCACTTGGCGACCTCGCCCTTGCAGGAGCGCCCATTCTTGGTCGTTATACCGGGTTGCGGGCTGGCCACGCGTTGACCAATAAATTGCTGCGTGCACTGTTTGCTGACCCAGACGCTTTCCGCATGATCAGCTGCAGTAAATCCACCGCAGCGCGCCTGCCGGGTGCTGGTCTGCATAAACACGACCTTCCGCAGCCATTTCTTCAGGCGATTGCATAACCGAAGCAGTTGTTTGGCACGCTCTGAATGGGTTATTATTCCGAAAGATTTTGCGCAACTGGCGAATGTCAGCCAGCCCATTACGTTATTTGCGTAAAAGCCGTTTTGCAGTCGATTTATATGTGCTAGACCAGTCGGGAACAAACCGGGATTAACCGGAAAATCGAATTCAGGGTAGGCCTGCAGATGAAACCATTGTTAAAAACTGTTAGTCTGATTGCTGTTGTCAGTATGCTGTCTGCCTGCGGAAGCCGGGATGATTCTGAGCCACGACGCGGCTTCCTTGGCAGCTTTTTCAGCAATAAAAATCAAGAAGTTCCACTGGAATCCTATACAGCGGAAGAGATTTTTCAGCAGGCGGAATATGCGCTTGAAAACCGAAGAAAGCCAGATGAAGGCATTCGATTGTTCGGCGAGATTGAACGCCTTTACCCGTATTCAGAATTCGCTAAACGCGCATTAATCATGCAGGCCTTTGCTTATCATGGTGCCAGCGATTTTGAGAACAGTCGTGCTGCGGCTCAACGTTTTATCGATTTCTATCCAGCAGATGACGATGCAGCCTATGCGCAATATCTTCTGGCCTTGTCTTACTACGACCAAATCGATGAAATTGGGCGAGATCAGGGGCTGACTTTCCAGGCGTTGCAATCCTTGCGCACTGTGATTGAACGTTATCCTGACAGTGAATATGCGCGTTCATCTATCCTGAAATTCGACCTTGCTTTTGACCATCTTGGCGCGAAAGAAATGGAAATTGGCCGCTACTATC
Source organism: Halocynthiibacter sp. (assembly GCF_049608145.1). Classification (NCBI taxonomy): domain Bacteria; kingdom Pseudomonadati; phylum Pseudomonadota; class Alphaproteobacteria; order Rhodobacterales; family Paracoccaceae; genus Halocynthiibacter; species Halocynthiibacter sp. The sequence continues at coordinate 2,076 of NZ_JBMYXF010000057.1, read as the reverse complement.
TGTCACGCGGGCACTATGCGGCGGCGATCAATCGTTTCCGTGTTGTGGTAGAGCAGTTCCAGACAACAAGCCACACGGCAGAGGCGCTGCATCGTCTTGTCGAAGCTTATCTTTCGCTTGGCCTGACGGATGAAGCTCAGACCGCTGCCGCGATTTTGGGCCATAACTTTCAATCGTCAGAATTCTATCAGGACAGCTTTCATTTGCTGACAGGGCAGGGGCTTGCGCCGAACCCACGTGGCAATGGCTGGCTGGCGCAGATCTATCGCCAGACCGTTAAAGGTGAATGGCTGTAATGCCTTCACATTGGGGTGGGGCTGATGCTTCGGACGCTTGAAATCCGCGACATGCTGATCATTGACCGGCTGGACCTGACATTTCAGGCCGGACTTAATGTGCTGACGGGTGAAACTGGTGCAGGTAAATCTATCTTATTGGATTCACTTGGTTTCGTTCTGGGCTGGCGTGGCCGGGCGGAACTTGTACGCCAGGGTGCTGAACAGGGTGAAGTCACGGCTGTGTTCGATTTGAAAGCGGATCATCCTGTGCATCAGATTCTGTCAGAGGCCGGCTTGCCAGATGAAGGCAATGAACTGATCTTGCGACGTGTGAACAGCCGTGACGGCCGTAAAACCGCGTGGGTGAATGACCGTCGCGCATCGGGTGAAGTATTGCGTCAACTTTCGGAAACTCTGCTGGAACTTCACGGGCAACATGATGATCGTGGCCTGTTGAATGCACGTGGACATCAGAAGCTTTTGGATGAGTATGGTGGGTTTGAATACGGCCCATTGGCAAAAACCCGTAAAGCCTGGCGTGTGTTGCGGGACGCAGATGCTGCGTTAAATGCGGCAAAAATCCATTTGGATGAATTGCGTGCGGAAGAAGATTTCCTGCGACATTCCGTTTCCGAACTGGATGTGCTTGCGCCTGAACCAGGCGAAGAAGCACAGTTGGACATAGCACGTCGTCGGATGCAGGCGGCAGAAAAAGTGCGCGCAGATGTGGCGCGCGCCTATGGGGCGATATCCGGGGATGGCGCGGAAGGGCTGTTATCAGATGCTTTACGTTGGCTTGAGGAAGCCGATGGACCAGCGGAAGGTATGTTTTCTGACGCGATTTCAGCACTGTCGCGTGCGATGAATGAATTGGCGGATGCGGACAGTCTGGTTGCGCGAGGTATGGATCAACTGGAATTCAATCCAGCGGAGCTTGAGAATTGCGAAGAGCGCTTGTTCGCAATCCGTGGACTTGCACGGAAACACGAAGTTTTACCGGATGAGCTCGCGCAGTTTGCGGATGATCTGCGTGGTCGTCTGGCTGCTTTAACGGGCGGCGAAGCGAACCTGTCTGACCTGGAGCTTGCTGCGGATAAAGCGCGGTCTGATTATCAGATAGCAGCGGATAGATTACGTGACATGCGTCGTAAAGCGGCTGCACGATTGGATAAATCTATGGCGGCAGAGCTTGCCCCTCTGAAAATGGAACGTGCAGTTTTCACAACTGAAATCACAGACGCACCAGCAGGGCCCGATGGGATCGATCATGTCGGTTTTCGCGTGGCCACCAATCCCGGTGCACCGTCAGGCCCATTGGACAAGATTGCCTCTGGTGGGGAATTATCGCGTTTTTTATTGGCGCTGAAAGTGTGTTTGACAGGTGAAGACAGCAGCGTGACCATGATCTTTGATGAAATTGATCGAGGGGTAGGTGGCGCAACTGCGGATGCGGTTGGGCGCCGTTTGAAAGCATTGGCAGATGGCGGGCAGGTTCTTGTCGTGACACATTCCCCGCAGGTGGCGGCCCTTGGTGCGCATCATTGGCGAGTTGAAAAGCATGCCGGCAAAAACGAGACTATCAGTCGGGTTGTGCCATTGGGAGTACAGGACCGGGTGGATGAAATCGCGCGGATGTTGTCTGGTGATACAATTTCGGATGCGGCCCGTGCTGCGGCGTCTGAATTGCTGGGGTCTGGGCAGTAAACTTATAAGATTTAGCTTGCCATGAAGTGAGCCTGATCACATTTTCACCGGAAAACCGGAAAACCGGAAAACCGGAAAACCGGAAAACCGGAAA